>NZ_RXHQ01000006.1 GCF_004138105.1 Xylanivirga thermophila
AGATATGGAGCCAAAAATGTATTTGATATTTAGATTAGATTGGTTTTGTTTGATGTGATTAACTATTAAATTTGCAGGTTTGATAGTGCTTTCATTCACTGATTAATACAATACTAATTATACAAGGGAGGGATTTAATGCATATGGGGTTTGGTATATCTACTAAAGGGGATAAGTTTATGGACGAACATGGACGACAAGTCATATTAAAGGGCATAAATATGGTATCTAAGGATAGAAACAAAGGATATATAGGAACGTGGGATGATGAAGATTTTAATAAGTTAAAATCATGGGGCGTGAATGTAATAAGGCTAGGTATCATATGGGATGGTTTAGAACCACAGCCAGGAGTGTATAATGATGAGTATCTTGATAGAATGGATAGGATCATAGAGCTTGCTTATAGGAATGATATATGGGTAATATTGGATATGCATCAGGATCTATACAGCTATGTATACGGTGCCGATGGTGCTCCCGCCTGGGCCTGCCTTGATGATGGCTTGCTCCATATAGCTCATGAAGGGACATGGAGCGATGCCTATTTCACTAGCCCGGCAATCCAAAGGGCATTTGATAACTTCTGGGACAATATAAAGGTGGATGACCTGGGATTGCAGGATCACTATGCTGCAGCATGGCAACATGTAGCCATGCACTATGCTAATAACGATGCTGTAATAGGATATGATATAATGAATGAGCCATTTATGGGAAGCAGTATAAAGTCTCTCAAGGAGCCTATATATGATGAAATAAAAAGAATATTGGCAGAAAAGGTACCAAATGATATAGCTTCAGAACTTCTTTCCCTAGGAGATATAGACATTGTATTAACTTCCCTTGAAGGGCGTCAAAAGATCATAAGTTTTTTATCGGATATCAATATTTTCTCTTCTTTAATAGACAGTATGGAATATGAAAGTCAGCGGTTTGAGCGTGAGTATTTAATGCCGTTTTACGACAAAGTAGCGAAGTACATAAGAAAAGTGGACAATAACAGTATATTATTTTTGGAGACCAATATAACATCAAATGCTGGAGTACGTTCAGGTATAGAGCCTATATATTTACCAAATGGCAAGATAGATGATAGGGTAGCATATGCACCTCATGGATATGATATTATAACTGATACTTCATTTTTAAATCTTTCAAGCAATCAACGCATAAATCTTATTTTATCCAGACATTTCGAAAAAGCAAAAGAACTTTCCATGCCTATTATAGTAGGCGAATGGGGTGCTTTTTATGATAATGATGGGGCAGAGGATATGGCAGTATTCATCTCCCGCCTCTTTGATAAACATCTCTGCAGCCATACATACTGGTCTTATACCGACAGCCATAATTTAGAACAGAGGGGATTTTTCAAAGCATTAAATACTGCCTATCCCATGTATACATCAGGGACTATAAAGTCCTATAGCTATAATGTATATAAAAAAGAGTTTAATTTTACATGGCAGGAACATGGCGATATAGATATGCCTACTGTAATATATATGCCTGGCATAATAAATTTGCATGATATAGAGCTTGAACCTAAACTACATGAGTTTTCTTTAAAGATGATAAATGATAAAGATGGATATATAATAATTCCACCTGTAGGGCGGGAGTGTGTAAGATCTTTTAGAAGCCTATAGATATTTAAAAAATTTTGATTTTTATTATATATTAATAGGAGATGATATTTATGGAAATAAGGATACAAGTAGGGCCAATATTGTATTCATATTGTCAGACGATCAAGGGGCATATGGGGGATAGCGTAAGACCCCAAAAGGGATTTTCCCAGGAGTAACTGCGATTTGTAATGTGGTTTAGAGATTTAACTATAAAAATAAAAAAATATTTGACAACTTATCTTTGGTGTGTTAATATAAATAACGAGTAAAGTAGAAGTCCCCACTTCTCACCTTTCAGCATGGCTAGAAAGGTTAATAAGTTTTTTAGTATTGTATAAAAAGTGGGTAGATATTCTACCCACTTTTTTTGTTAAATTATTTCGGAGGTGGATTGGTATAAATAATAAAGAACTCTTAATCAACGAGCAAATTAGGGACAGAGAGGTTAGGGTTATCGACGTTAATGGGGAACAGCTGGGTGTGATGCCTACTAAAAAAGCATTGGGTATTGCAGAAGACAAAGGACTTGATTTGGTAAAGATTGCACCACAGGCAAAACCGCCGGTGTGCAAGATAATGGACTACGGTAAATACAGATTCGATATGCTAAAGAAGGAAAAGGAAGCACGCAAAAAGCAGAAGGTAATAAACGTTAAGGAAGTAAGATTATCAGCAACTATTGAAGAACATGATCTAGCTGTGAAGGCCAAAAATGCCGATAAATTCTTAAAATCAGGGGATAAAGTAAAGGTTTCCATTCGATTCAGAGGAAGGGAAATGGCTCATACTGAGGTTGGTTATGAAGTTATGGAAAGATTCAACTCCATGCTTTCGAGTGAAGTTAATATAGACTCTAAGCCCAAATTGGAAGGCAGGAGCATGAGTATGGTTTTAACACCAAAAGAATAAGCAAACGGGAGGAGGATTCACATGCCTAAAATGAAGACAAAACGAGGCGCCGCTAAGAGGTTTAGTCTTACCAAGTCTGGTAAGGTTAAAAGGGGCAAGGCCTATAGAAGTCATATTTTAACTAAAAAGTCTACCAAGAGAAAGAGAAATTTGAGGAAGACTGGATATGTTAATGCAGCTGAAGCGAAAAATATTAAGCAATTGATTCCATATAAGTAACATGATTATCATATAGAGGAGGTGCTATTATGGCAAGAGTTAAAGGTGCTGTTAATGCTAGGAAAAAACATAAAAAAGTATTAAAATTAGCTAAGGGCTACTATGGCGCTAAAAGCAAGCAATATAAAGCTGCAAACGAAGCTGTCATGAAGTCTTTGGATTATGCATATACAGGAAGAAAATTAAAGAAAAGGGATTTTAGAAAGCTGTGGATCTCTCGTATAAATGCAGCTGCCAGAGCTAATGGCATGAGCTATAGCAGGTTTATAAATGGTCTAAAACTGGCAGGAGTACAGGTAGATCGTAAGATATTAGCTGATATGGCAGTAAATGATGCTGATGGTTTTGCAAATCTAGTTGACGTTGCAAAGCAGCAGCTGAATGCTTAACGAAAAAGAAAGACCTCGAAGAAGGGGTCTTTTTTTCATGGTAATAAGCAAGGTATATCTTTATCTAGCTTTTCAGAGATAGGACTTAATATTCTAATAAATATATGGATATAAGAATAAAATATAATAAAATACTCTAAACTGGCGTTTTAACTTTTTATTAAGGATGGTATAATAGATTATCGTTGATATGGATAATAATTTTCAAAGGAGATAGAAGATGTTCACAGATAAAATGGTCAAAAAACGTACCTGCCTATCTCCTACCCAGGTGCTTGCTATAGGTTTTGCTTCCATTATATTAATAGGGGGCATATTGCTTTCATTGCCTGTAGCTTCAGCCAATGGTCAGAGTATAGGCTTTATAAATTCATTGTTTGAAGCTACCTCTGCTGTATGCGTTACTGGGTTGGTAGTGGTGGATACGGGGACAGATCTTAGTCTTTTTGGACAGATAGTTATAATAACCCTTATTCAGATAGGTGGTTTAGGTTTTATGACTGCAGCCAGTTTGATTTTTTTGGCTTTGGGTAAGCGAATTACACTTAGGGAAAGGTTGGTTATGCAGGAAGCTTTAAATCAATTTAACCTAGAAGGTTTAGTAAGGCTTACCAAAAATGTAATAGGTGTTACTTTTATTATAGAAGGCATAGGGGCTCTTCTGTTGTCTACTAGATTTATACCATTATATGGGTTTAAAAAAGGGCTATACTATAGTATATTCCATGCTATTTCTGCATTTTGTAATGCGGGATTTGATCTTATTGGAAACTATAGAAACCTTACTGGGTTTGTAGATGATGTGGTAATAAATATGACTGTAATGGGACTTATAATACTTGGAGGACTTGGATTTTCTGTTATATTGGATATTTGGCATCATAGAAGATTTAAAAAATTATCCCTTCACAGCAAATTAGCCGTATTTATGACCGTTATGTTGATACTAATAGGTACAGCATTCTTTTTTATAGTGGAGTATAATAATCCATATACATTAGCTGACAAGCCTTTGCCTATAAAGATACTAGCATCGCTTTTTCAGTCGGTTACTCCACGTACAGCCGGATTTAATACTATAGACCAGGCGAATCTTAAGGATGCGTCGAAGTTTATGACTATTCTGCTTATGTTTATAGGTGCGTCACCTGCATCAACAGGTGGCGGCATAAAGACGGTAACTGCAAGTGTTATCTTCTTTTTAACGGTAAGCGTAGTTAGGGGTAGAGATGATATACAGGTATACGGCAAGCGGATTTCCCATTCCATTGCCCATAGAGCTATAACAATAACTCTAATAAGTCTCATGTTATTAATAGGAGTAAGCATGGTGCTGTCTTTAATAGAGCCGCAGCCATTTATAGATATATTGTTTGAAACTTCTTCTGCATTGGGTACAGTTGGGCTTGCGAGTTTTGATAATGGTTCAATGAGCACCATAAGTAAGATTTTTGTCATGCTTACTATGTTTGCAGGTCGTGTGGGACCTTTGACACTTACTTTGGCACTTGCAAAGCGCCAGAATCAAAGTGATAATTCTATAAGATATCCTGAAGGAAAAGTTATGGTGGGTTAGAGAAAGGGGCAATATATTATGAAACAATTTGCTATCATAGGTCTAGGGCGTTTTGGCTCTAGTATAGCTACTACATTGTATGCCATGGGCCATGATGTATTGGCAATAGATAAAGATGAAGAACAGATTCAAGATATATCCGATTATGTTACCCATGCTGTTCAGGCTGATGCAACCGATGAGAGTACCTTAAAGGCAGTTGGAATAAGGAATTTTGATGTGGCTGTTGTTACAGTTGGATCGGATATACAGTCAAGCGTTCTTATTACCCTTCTTTGCAAGGAATTAGGCGTCAAATATGTGCTGGCAAAGGCGCAAAATGAGCTTCATGCAAAGGTATTATATAAAATAGGTGCAGATAAAGTGGTGTTTCCAGAGCGTGATATGGGGATCAGGGTAGCACATAATCTAGTATCATCAAATATACTGGATTATATTGAACTGGATCCTAACTATAGCGTTGTAGAGATATCAGCCATACCATTGTGGGTTGGAAAAAGCCTTAGAGAGCTTGATTTGAGAGTACGTTATGGAGTAAATGTAATGGCTATAAAGCAACAAGATGGCAATATAAACATATCTCCAGGTGGAGATGATATGATATATGAAAGAGATATAGTGGTAGTTATAGGTACTAATGAGGATATAGATAAATTGGAGAAGAGGGCAGAAGATTCTGTGAAGAAATAAAAACTGAAAAGGTGGACGATAGAGTTTGGATAATGTTATTACCAGTCGCCAAAATAACCTAGTAAAGCATGTAAAGGCGTTAAGCACAAAAAAATATAGGGATCAGTGGAATGAGTTTTTTGTAGAAGGTATAAAAGGTATGGAAGAAGCTGTATCCAGGGGCGCTAAGGTTAAGTATATTCTGATACGGGAGGATTTTAATTGGGAGCATTCTTCCATATGTAAAATTGTTCAGGATAATAAAATTCCATGCTATAGAGTATCAAAAGGTGTTTTTGATTCAATGAGCGATACTAGAACTCCTCAAGGGATAACGGCTGTAATCGGCAAACCTGCATATGATATGGAACAGATATTAAACCGCCCTAGCTTTTTTCTTACAATATTGGATGGGGTACAGGATCCAGGGAATGTTGGGACTATAATAAGGACTATGGATGGGGCAGGGGGAGATGGAGTGGTACTGTTTCCAGGATGTGCCGATCCATATAACCCCAAGACAGTACGTTCTACTATGGGTTCCATATTTACAATGCCAATATTTTATGTAGAGGATAAACTAGCATTTTTGAACAAGCTCATAGGCGGGGAATGCCATGTGATGGTCAGCCATTTAGATGGTGAAAATCTGTTCAATTGGAAGGGTGGCTATGACAAGGTAGCATTGGTTATAGGAAATGAATCAAAGGGTGTTAGTGAGGCAATATGCACATTTGCTTCTTCTATGGTAAAGATCCCTATAATAGGAGATGCTGAATCCCTTAATGCATCTGTTGCAGCAGGTATATTGATTTATCATATTATTAATAAATGTCACTATATGTGAAAATTATAAACTTGAATACATTAAGGGCATATGCTATAATGTATGGAAATATATATTGCTATGAAGGAGAAGAGTATATTCCAAATTGGATGGACAGAGAGGGAGTGTCATCGGCTGAAAGCACTTCTGCAGACCTGGGGATAGAAGTTCGCTCTGGAGCTGCCGGTTGAAATAATAGTAGACCGTGCCGGTTTTATACCGTTATAATTATTGAGATCCTTGGTTGTATAGTCAGGGATAAATATGGGTGGTACCACGTAGGTTACAGGGGGCCTCCGTCCCATTTAGGGATGGGGCTTTTTTTAATGCAAAAAACAAAACGGAAAGGAGTTTTTTAGTATGAAGGATAAATTGGAAAAGATAAAGGAAGAAGCATTGGATGCTCTTAAGGACTTAAACAATCTTGAAAATTTGGAAGACTTTCGTTTAAAATATCTGGGTAAAAAAGGTGAATTGACAAAAATACTTAGGGGAATGAAGGATGTATCACCGGATGAGAGGCCGGAGATAGGACAGCTGGCTAACAAGATAAGGGGCTCTTTAGAGAAGCAATTAATAGAAAAGAAGGATGTGCTGCAGGATAAGGCATTGGAATATAAATTGTCTCAGGAATGGGTAGATGTTACCATGCCAGGCAGAAGACCGGCAAGGGGTAGTCTTCATCCCCTTACCATAGTACGAAACGAGATAATAGACATTTTCATGGGTATGGGATTTGATGTAGCCGATGGCCCTGAGGTGGAGCTTGACTACTATAATTTTGAAGCGCTCAATATACCTAAAAATCACCCGTCTAGAGATGTACAAGATACCTTCTATATAAATGATAATATACTTTTAAGAACCCATACATCACCGGTACAAATAAGGACTATGGAGCAGGAAAAGCCACCGATAAAGGTCATTATTCCAGGCAGAGTATACAGATCTGATGAGGTGGATGCTACCCATTCTCCAATATTCCATCAGATAGAAGGTCTTGTGATAGATAAAGATGTAACAATGGCCGATTTAAAGGGAGTTTTAGATACATTTGCAAAGAAGATGTTTGGTGAAGATACTAGGACTAAACTACGTCCCCATCACTTTCCATTTACAGAGCCTAGTGCAGAAGTGGATGTAAGCTGTGCCATATGCCATGGGGAAGGTTGTAGTGTGTGTTCACATACTGGATGGATAGAGATACTTGGTGGAGGGATGGTACATCCAAAGGTACTGCAAAATGGTGGTATAGATCCGGAAGAATATAGCGGATTTGCCTTTGGAATGGGATTGGATCGAATAACAAATATAAAATACGGAATAGACGATATAAGATTGCTCTTTGAAAATGATATAAGGTTTTTAAAACAATTTTAGAAGGGAGATATAAAGATGTTAGCACCGGTAAAATGGTTAAAAGAATACGTTAATATAAATGTATCTACAGAGGAGCTTGCCGATAGTATGACCTTGACAGGATCCAATGTGGAAACTATAACAAGATTAGCTGAGGATATATCTGGGGTAGTGGTCGGCAAAATACTATCCATAGAGAAGCATCCAAATGCGGATAAACTGGTGATATGCCAAGTAGATGTAGGAGACGAGGTAGTTCAAATAGTTACAGGGGCATCTAATATAAAGGAAGGGCAATTGGTACCTGTAGCATTACATGGTTCTATACTTCCAGGAGGTATAAAGATAAAAAGAAGCAAATTAAGGGGAATAGAATCCCATGGTATGATGTGTTCGGGGGATGAGTTGAATCTTAAAAAAGCTGATTATCCTACTGCTGAGGAATATGGAATAATGATTCTGCAGGAAGATTATTCTCTGGGGATGGATATAAAGGATGCATTGGATTTAGGTGGAGATGTTATAGATTTTGAGATTACACCAAACAGGCCTGATTGTCTAAGTATAGTGGGGCTTGCTAGAGAGGCTGCAGTTACCCTAGATACAAAATTTATCCATCCCGCCATAAGAGAACCACAAGGGGTGGATGATATAAACCGCTATGCCAAAGTAAAGGTTATGGATGGAGAATTATGTCCAAGGTATTGTGCAAAGGTGGTAAAGGATATAAAGGTTGGACCTTCACCACAATGGATGCGCCGTAGACTAGCTGCTGCAGGGGTAAGACCTATCAACAATATAGTTGATATAACGAACTATGTTATGTTAGAGCTTGGTCAGCCCATGCATGCCTTTGATCTAGAAAAGTTAGAGGAAAAAACTGTGGTAGTAAGGCGTGCAAGACCAGATGAACGTATAACTACGTTAGATGGTATGGATAGAAAACTGGATGTTGATATGTTGGTTATAGCCGATGCTAAAAAACCTGTAGCAGTTGCAGGTGTAATGGGCGGCATGAATTCTGAAATTACACAACATACGAAGGATATACTCCTTGAGAGTGCTGTATTTGAAGGCGGGAGTGTAAGAAAGACTGCTAAGGCTTTGGGTCTTAGGAGTGAGGCATCCACTAGATTTGAAAAAGGGCTCGATATACACAATGCATTTTATGCAATACAAAGAGCTGCACAGCTTATAGATGAATTAGGTGCCGGTACAATAGTTGAAGGTACCATAGATATGTGTAGTGGTACTTTGGATGAGCGTATAATAAGGGTCAAATGGCAAAAGATAAATAGACTTTTGGGCATTGATTTGCCCTGTGAGGAGATATGCGATATATTGACTAGACTAGACTTCAAGGTGACCAGACAGGATGAATATATAAAGGTATTGATACCATCATACAGGCAGGATGTAGAAGGTGTAGCAGATTTGGCAGAGGAAGTAGCCCGTATATATGGATACAATAATATACCTATTACCTTACTTGAGCACACCCCTTCAAGGGCTGCAAAGACTGACAAACATAAGCTTACGGATTTAGCCAAGGAAGTGCTAGTAGGTGAGGGGCTTTATGAGGTGGTTACCTATTCATTTACAAGTCCTAAGGTATACTCTGCAATAGGTTTTGATGATCCTATAAATATGCCATTAGCTGTTAAGATATCCAATCCATTAGGAGAGGATCAGAGTATAATGAGGACCACTTTAATATCTAACATATTGGAGATATTATCTAGAAATAGCAATAGAAGTGTTGAAAGATGCAAAATATTTGAAATAAATCGTATATTTCTTCCAAAATGGTTGCCGCTTGAGGAGTTGCCTGTCGAAAAAGATATGCTATGCATAGGAGAATATGGAGAATGTATCGATTTCTATGACTTAAAGGGGCAGATAGAAGTACTTTTAGAAGAGTTTGGCGTATTGGAAGATGCGGAGTTTGTACCATACAGCCATCCTACATTTCATCCAGGGCGTACAGCCTTCTTGAAAGTCTCAGGTAAGGATATAGGGGTGTTTGGCGAAGTTCATCCCAAAGTTTTAACAAATTATCAATTGGATATACCGGTGTTCTTAGCCGAATTGGATTTTGATATGTTAGTGGATCTTGCTAATATGGACAAGAAGTATAAACAATTGCCCAAGCATCCTGCAGTAATAAGGGATCTAGCCATACTGGTGGATAAAAAGGTTTTAAATGGGCAGATTGAAGGCATTATTAGAAAATATGGTGGTAATATTTTAGAAGATGTAAAATTATTTGACATATATGAAGGAAACCAGGTACCGGAAGGCTTTAAGAGCATGGCGTATTCACTCACTTATAGATCAAAAGATCGTACGCTTAAGGATGAAGAGGTAAATAAGGTACAGGAAAAGATAATACAAAAACTAGGCGAAGAAATAAATGCCACTTTAAGATAGTATAGATGTTTTTTCGACAAATATCTTGTATAAATATGGTAGATGATATATAATATAAAGTACAAACGGTATGGGGGTGTAAATGTGGATAAAGTAACCAAAACTGTTGTAAATATAGGTGGCCGGGAATATACCATGAGGGGTTTTGAATCTGAAGAATATATACACAATGTAGCAATTTATGTGGATAAAAAAATGGAAGAGATTGAAGAACGGCAGCTTGGCTTGAGTACATCCATGCTATATGTATTAACTGCGGTAAATTTAGCCGACGAGGTATTAAAGCTTAAGGGTCAGGTAGCCAAGCTACAGAATCAGGTAAATAATTTAGAACAACAGTTGGCTGAAAGCTCGAAAAAAGACGAGGCTACAAAAAGAAACAACACCCCTATCATATATGATGTAGCACGTAGAGCACGGAAGTAAAAGGGCAGTTCATTATGAACTGCCCTTTTTTTACTTCTACGGGGGGAATAGCAAATAGGGTTAAAAACATAGCAAAATAGAGCATTGTTGCATGAAGTTACAGATGTTAATATATAGATAAATAAACATGCAATAGAGGTGAATTTGATGAAGATAATGTATATACCACTTGATGAACGACCATGCAACTACCAATATCCATCTATGATTGCCGGTTTAAAGGATGATATTGAACTTATAATTCCCCCATTGGATTTGTTGGGAAAGAAAAAGGAAGAGGCAGATACTGATAGATTATGGAATTGGATGAAGGACAATATAGTTAATTGTAATGCAATTGTTCTATCCATTGAGATGTTTGTATATGGTGGACTTGTGCCTTCACGGATACATCACATGTCCATAGATGAATGTTTAGAAAGACTTCAAAGGATAAAACTAATAAAGGAAATCAACCCAGGGATTAAAATATATGCTTCTAATTTAATAATGCGCACACCTTCATATAATAGTAGTGATGAGGAGCCCGATTATTATGGGGATTATGGTAAAGATATCTTTACATTTGGACATCTTACGGACAAAGAAAAGAGGGGAATAATTACTCCTGAAGAAATTAAACAAATAGAGGCATTAAAAAATCAGATACCTTCTGAGTATCTAAATGATTATATAGAGAGAAGAAAGATAAATTTAGCTATAAATCAAGCGGCAATTATACTAGTAAAGGATGGCTTTATACATTTTCTCTCCATTCCACAGGATGATTGCTCGGAATTTGGTTTTACTCCAATGGATCATACTGTGGTTGAGCGAAGAATCTCTAATTGGAGGTTGAATTTTAAGATATACAATTATCCCGGTGCTGATGAGGTAGGCTGTACACTCCTTTCTAGGGCATATAATGAATACTATTTTAGACGTCCCAAGGTTTACACAGTGTACAGCTCTGTATACGGTCCCTTTATAGTACCACATCTTGAAGATCGACCAATAGGTGAGAGTGTAAAGGCCCATATAACAGCGGCTGGTGGCTGGATAGCTGATTCTCCCGATGAAAGTGACTTTATACTTTTAATTAATACGCCCGGTAAGGAGATGCAGGCATCTATTTATCAGAAAGAAAAGGATATAACATATTCAAGCTATAGGAACCTTAGGGAATTTGCGGAAAATATCAAAAAGTATATAATTCAAGGTAAAAAATGTGTAGTAGCAGATGTAGCTTTTATAAATGGTGGGGATACAGAGCTTGTATACATGATGGATGACCTTAATATAATGGATCATTTATATGGATATGCCGGATGGAATACAGTCTGTAATACCATGGGTACTGCCATAGCTACCGGTCTTATCGGCTATGATTCCAACAATGATAATGAGCGTATCTACAATCTTGCCTTTAGATTTATGGAAGATTGGTGCTATCAAAGTATTGTAAGGCAGGATGTTACCTTAAATGAGATACAGAATATAAATGGTGGCTCTACAAGTCTAGGAGATAATGAAAATAAGATCACAGCTGTCATAAAAGACAGATTAAATAGGCATTGGAGTGAACATATAAAGAATAGCTTTAAGGATTTTGATATAGTAGTGGATAAGGTATATGCGCCATGGCATAGAATGTTTGAAATAGGTATGGATATGTATGTACAACCTAAAAAATACTGGTTTTAAAGTATTTATATTCATCTATATCTTCCTTGCTATTTTAAAACCATGGTTTTAAATTGAATCAATAAAAGACTGGAAAGTCATGTATTAATATTATAAAATGTAGATAAATATATTTTAACTTTTGCAGGAGGATAGAATGGATGATAGAAGTATCAGGATATTGGAATACCACAAGATAGTGAAAAAGGTATCAGAATTTGCAGTATCTGAAATTGGAAAAGAAATAGTGGAGACATTAAAACCCTATGATGATAGGCAAAATATATATATGGCCCTTAGGGAAACTTCTCAGGCTGAGTCTATACTTGCCAGCTTAGGAGGTGATCCCGTAGGTGGTTTTAATGATATTACGGGTGTTTTGAAGCGAGCCTCTCTAGGATCCATGTTATCGCCTGCTGAATTTTTACGCATAGCAGACGTGTTAAAATGTGCCCATAGGACTAAGAGGTATATAAATGAATATCCTGGAGTAGAAGATATATCGATAATAAGGGATTTGTCAGAGAAATTATATCCACAGAAAGAACTGTGTGAAGAAATATTAAAATGCATAGAAGATGAGGATAATGTATCAGATTATGCAAGTTCTGAGCTTGCCAGTATTAGAAGGCGCATAAGACATGCCCATGATAAGGTTAGGGATAGACTAAATGATATAATACGTTCGCCAAAATATCAGAAATATTTGCAGGATCCCATAGTTACAATAAGGGGTGACAGATATGTAGTGCCTGTTAAACAGGAACATAAGGGTAATATTAAAGGAATTGTCCATGATCAATCATCGAGTGGTGCAACTCTTTTTATAGAGCCTATGGCAGTAGTGGAGGCAAATAATGAGATAAGGGAATTGATGCTTAAGGAGAAGCAGGAGATAGAGCGTATATTGTTAGACCTTACGGAAAAGGTGCAATATGTACATTCGGATATAAAGCATACTATGGATGTATTGGCAAGGTTGGATTTTATATTTGCCAAGGCTAAATACAGTTTATCCATAAGGGGTGTATGTCCTAAATTAGTAGACGGACAAAAACTAAAGATAGTAAATGGTCGTCATCCTCTAATAGATAAGGAAACCGTCGTGCCTATAAACGTGCATATTGGTTATGACTTTGATGTATTAGTGGTTACAGGGCCAAATACAGGTGGTAAAACGGTGACGCTAAAGACAATAGGTCTTTTTGTACTTATGGCCCAATCAGGGCTACACCTGCCGGCAGATGAGGGAACTCAGATAGGCATATTTGATAATATATTTGCAGATATAGGGGATGAACAAAGTATAGAGCAGAACCTTAGTACTTTTTCATCCCATATGACGAATATAGTAAGCATTATAGAGAATATAACCGATAGATCGCTGGTGCTCTTTGATGAGCTGGGTGCTGGCACCGATCCTACTGAGGGTGCAGCACTTGCAATGAGTATTCTTGATTACCTATGTAAAAGACATATAAAAACGGCTGCCACTACCCATTATAGCGAGATAAAGATATTTGCCCTAACTACACAGGGTATGGAGAATGCATCTATGGAATTTGATGTATCCACCCTTCAGCCTACCTATAGGCTCCTTTTAGGAGTACCGGGGAAGAGCAATGCGTTTGAGATATCAAAACGCTTAGGACTGCCTGATTTTTTAATCGATGGGGCTAGAGAGTTTTTAACTAGCGAAGATATAAGGTTTGAGGATGTATTAAGCACCATAGAGCATAATCGCGTGCAGTCGGAAAAGCAGTTGGAAGAGATTAAAGAAAAACAGCAGAGTGTGGATAGTATGCGAGCTGAACTTGAATCAAGGCTTGCTGAAATAGACAGACAGAAAAGGGAAATAATGAAGAAGTCGTATGCAGAGGCTAATGATATAATAAAACGTGCTAAGGTAGAGGCTGATGCTGCTATAAAGAGGATACAAAAGCTAGCAAGTGAAGAGGATGTAGCAAGGCGAAATCGCGAGATGGAAGAGACTAGGCGAAGCTTAAAACATAATATGAATTCTATGGAAGAAAGGCTTGATAATATATCAGCCAAACGGAAAAATAGCCTAGCCAAACCTCCTAAAGATCTAAAATTGGGTCAAACCGTGTATATTATAAATCTAGATCAAAAAGGTCAAGTGCTTACCCTTCCGGATAATAATGGACAACTAGATGTTCAAGTAGGTATTATGAAGATAAATGTCCATATTTCCAATTTGAGAGAAACTAAAGAAGAGAATCAAAGACAAGCATCTTCTTATAAAAGGCCATCTATTAAGGATAAGCATATCTCTCAGGAGATAGATTTGAGAGGATATACAGCAGAAGAAGCGATTATGGAAGTGGATAGATACTTAGATGATGCATTTTTAGCAGGGTTGGGAGAGGTAAGCATTATACACGGGAAAGGCACCGGAGTATTGAGAACTAGTATACAGCAGCATTTAAAATCCAACCCCTATGTATCATCATTTCGTCTAGGTAAATATGGGGAAGGCGAAACGGGAGTGACTATAGTCAAACTTAAATAATAAGCAACAAGGATGAAGGGGGTATGTTTATGGCTTTTTTTACCAAATATTTTCCTAAAAGCGATAACCAAATAAGGGCGGGAGTGGGATTGGCCATTTTAAATGCCGTATTTTTGGCTATAGGTGGTGGCATAGTATATACATTGTTAAAACTTGCAAGCTATATACGTTCAATAGGTGTACTAATCCCTCTACCTGTATGGCTTATACTATTTTTCATAGGTATTCCTTATTTCACATTTTCGTTTGAATATGGGAAGGCCTATTCGAAAAATGTTAAGAATGATTATATATGGCGGGGATTAGTAGTTGCTATTATAGGCAATATACCATCTTTTGCATTACTATATATAATAAAAAGCGCTGGAGGGTCAATTGCCGCCAGCGCTGAAATGTACAATATAATAAACAATATACTGGAGATGCTTGTTGCAGTTCTTCCTATTATGACATTTCTAGGTACAATGGATAGAAAATCCTAACTCATACTTTAAACTTATCTATGGATTTTACCAACGAATCGGCTGCTTGATTTAGCTCCTGTGCAAAGGATGCTAGTTCTTCCATACCGGCTAATTGTTCTTCAGTAGAGGCAGTGACCTCCTCTGCCGATGCAGCTGACTCCTGTGTTACAGCCGATATATTATGCATATACGATACAACCACATCTTTGCTATCCTGCATTTTTCCTATGCTTGTAGTAACATCTTCTAGTTTTTTCGTCAATGTTTCCATAGAATCGGCGATGTCGTTAAAGCTTGATATTGTATAATCTACTGCCTGGTTTTGAGATGCCAATATATTGTCTGCATTATGGGCCTGTTTAACTGTAGTAGACATCTGATTTTGTATGGCCTTTATTATTTCAGAAATCTCCTTTGTAGCTCCCCTAGATTGCTCAGCGAGTTTTTTTACTTCGGTAGCTACTACTGCAAATCCTTTACCCATTTCACCGGCTCTGGCAGCTTCTATGGCTGCATTTAATGCTAATAGGTTTGTTTGATCAGCTATGCCATCTATTACCTTTATTATTTTACCGATGGATTTTGATTGTGCATCTAGGGTCTTTATGTCATCTATCACGGATTTTGCAATAACGGTAGTCTGGTTGGCCTTTTCCTTAAGATCCTGTACAGTTTCTATGCCTTGTGCAGTTAAATCCTTTGATGACAAAGATACCTCATGTATTACATTTGTATTCTTAGATAGATTATTTATCTCTTCTGCTAGGTTCTCTATTTGGTTTACACTTTGTTGCACTTCTGCCGCTTGCTCAGATGCACCTTTTGCAATTTCCTGTATGGCACGGGAGATTTCATTAGCCGATGCAGTAGCCTGTTGGGCAGTAGCTGCCACAGTACCTGATGAATCGGTGACCTGTTTTGAGATGCCAGCAGACTTGGATATAAGATCCCTCATACTAGTCATCATTGCGGCTATGCTACTAGTTAATGTACCAAGTTCATCCTTTCTTTTTGAATATGGTATATTGGTGAGATCACCAGAAGCAGCGGCGTCAGCAGCTGATACCATATTGTTTATATCTTTACCCATGCTATTTGCTAGTGCAAATCCTATCAATAGCGCTACTGCTACCGCAAATAAAACTAAAAGGGATGTAACCTTTTTTATGTCATTTATAGCTGAAAACAATTCCTTTTCAGGAAGCAGATCTATAAGGGTAAATCCAGTTTCACCTATCTTAGAGTAGACCATTAGATAATTTTTCTTGTTATAGTTGACTGTATTATGGTCATTTTCCTTTTCACTCTTTGCTATTTCTTGTACAAATGGAAGCTTTGAAAAAGCAGAGCTATAATCTTCTTCTACTTCTTTTTGCTCTTCCGACTTTTTATCCTTTGATTTATCATCTTTTTTATCTAACGATTTTTCGTTTTTCTCTGAACTTTTTCCATCCTGTTTTTTTACATTTATATCTTCAGGTGTCAGGTCTATTCCGTCAGGGCTGAGCATATGAATTTCTCCGCCCTTCATGGTGTTCATATTGGATAGAGATTCACGTATGGGTTTTTGTTTTACGTCTATTATAAGAAGTCCTAAGTCCTTATTGGTAGACATACTCTTTAGCATCCTAATACCGGAAAGGGAATAGGGCTGGGAAAAACCTGATATGGTATCGTCCAGTTCCTTGTGCTTGCCGATCCATACAGTTTGTCTTCCTTTTTCTTGAGCCATTTTAGTCCAATTTGTATCCTTAAAATCATCGTATTTTAGGCTACCGGAGGATACACCTGCAGAAATACTCTGTACATTTGGATCAGCAGGTAAAAGTACGATGCGCTCTATAAATTTACTTGTATTTGTATATCCGTTCAAAATATCTTCGGCCTCTTTTTTTACCTGTAGACGATCGTATACCGATAAATCATTGTTCTTGTTATTTAAATAGTCTTGTATATCTTTATTTATCATTATTTGTAGAGAAGCATCATCTATGGTACTAAAAATAAGTCCGAGATACATTTGGGCTTGTTCCATAGTCTTATGGGATGAATTTATAGCAGAATCCTTTATGGCAGCTCCCGCTTTTCCTTGGGAGATATATCCTAGCATAGTTATTGGTATAATCATAATAAGAAAGGCTAGAATAAGTTTATTGCTTATCTTCTTCATAACTAAGTTATCACTCCTTAAATCTAACAAATTAATAATACTTTCATATAGCAGAGTATTCTACAAACTTTGTCAAAATCCTCCTTCTATTTTAATAAAAAAGTGTGTATGACTTCAATAGGTAAAAAGTATGGAGTATAATAATAGTAGGAAGTAATTTATAAATGAAAAGGAGAGGTAATATGAATATGCAACCTCAAAAGATAATAGTGGTAGACGATGACCCAAACATTGGGCAATTGGTAAAGCTATACCTTGAAAAAGAGGGATATGAGGTAGAACATTATTTAAATGGTATTGATACTTTAAATGCCTTTAGGCAAAGTTCTCCAAACCTTATCATATTGGATATAATGCTTCCAGGTATGGATGGTTGGGATGTATGTAAGGAAATTAGAAAGGTAAGTGATGTCCCCATCATAATGCTAACTGCAAAGGGTGAAACCTTTGATAAGGTATTGGGACTAGAATTGGGTGCAGATGACTATATAGTGAAACCATTTGATACAAAAGAGCTGGTAGCGAGGGTAAAGGCTGTACTTAGAAGGGCGCAGCAGACAAAGATATTGGATAAGGAAGTGGTGCTATCAAATTTGGTAGTAAATATATCAAATTATACCGTGCTCTATCACGGAGAAAATATTCAGATGCCACCTAAGGAACTAGAACTTTTATATTTTCTAGCCTCCCATGTAAACAAGGTATTTACACGGGAACAGCTTTTGGAACAGGTATGGGGATTTGATTTCTATGGAGATTCTCGTACAGTAGATGTGCACATAAAACGATTAAGGGAAAAGCTAAATGATCCTAATGAAAAGTGGGAAATAAAGACAGTTTGGGGTGTTGGCTATAAATTTGAGGTGAAATAGATGTTTAAATCCATATTTTCAAAGCTTATGTCCACCTATTTTGTAATAATACTTATAACTATAATAGTGCTGGGCATGTTAATATCTACTTTTGTAAAAAACTATACCTTTAACAGGCGGACGGAAGAATTGCAGCGGGAGGCTACGGAATTAAATCAGTATATTGAGATGTATGCGGTGGGGAATATTAGTGAGTGGTCATTGTATAGCTATTTTAAGCTGGCAGATAGGTATAAGAACACCACCATATGGGTGGTGGATGCTACTGGACATATATGGCTTTCATATTCATCCAGTGACGAGGATAAGGATAAATGGAAGGAACAACAGCTAACGGTGGAAGAGTTTATTCAGGTTTTAAAGGGGAAGAATATAACTAAAGTAGGTAAATTTGGTGAGCGCTTCCCTGTACCTGTATTGACAGTTGGGGTACCGTTAAAGATGGATGACAAGGTGAGAGGTGCAATATTTATACATTCACCAGTTGAAGAGATAAAGGGTGCCATGAGAGATATATATATAAATATATGGTGGGCAGCGTTTATATCTATAGCTATTTCAGTGGCGCTTTTGTATATAATATCTAGAATAATATCAAAGCCTTTGATAGAGATGAACCATATTTCACGGGAGTTTGCAATGGGCAATTTTAATAGTAGGGTAGAGGTAACTACCCGTGATGAGATAGGGCAGTTGGCGGTAAATTTCAATGCTATGGCCGATTCTCTGGAAAAATTGGAGGATATGCGGCGGAGTTTTGTAGCAAATGTATCACATGAGCTTCGATCTCCCCTTACCTCCATAAGGGGATATATCCAAGGCGTACTGGATAAGACGTTTTCACCTGAGGACCAGGATAAATATCTTGGTATTGCATTGGATGAAACATATAGATTGAATAGATTGATAAACGAGCTATTAGATTTGTCTCAAATAGAGTCAGGTCAATTTCCTTTAAATATGGATATATTGGATATAAATGAGCAGATAAGGCGTATACTCATATCTCAGGAAGAGCGCATAAACAAGGGAGGTATGGATGTAGAGATAGATTTTATGGATGAACGTTGCATGGTACAAGGTGATCCAGATCGTATCCAGCAAGTGGTATATAATTTACTGGACAATGCTATAAAATATAATAGGGAAGAAGGAACGCTTCATATAAAAACATGGAGGCATCAGGATAAGGTATTTGTAAAGATACAGGATGAAGGGCCTGGTATACCCAAGGATGATATAGTCCATATATGGGAGCGATTCTATCAGGTGGACAAATCCCGTTCTCCTAAAAGAGGTGGTACGGGACTTGGACTATCTATAGTAAAGAAGATCATTGAAGAGCATGGAGAGAGTATCTGGGTAAATAGTGAAGAAGGGGAAGGAACGGCCTTTATATTTTCACTAACCCCTGCCAAAAAAGGCTAAATTTATTTACAGCTTATTCATATTTTCTTAAAAAACTTTTATTATAATAAAAGTAACTTAAGGAGGTGCAGGTAGATGAAAGATTTCTACGAATTTGATGAAGATAGGTATACCAGGCGGAGTAATGCTTGGAGATATATTGCAATTGCAATAATAGCCGCACTTGTAGGTGCCCTTATAATGTATTATGCCATGCCGGTAGCTAATGGAAGCGAAAAGATAGATAAAAATAATAATCAAAATATAGCCGACAGTTCAAAGGATAATGATGATAATACGGTGTACACAAAAAGCGATCTGTTTATGAAGTCTGATAATCCTGTTGTTGAAATTGCCGAAAAGGTAGGTCCTGCAGTGGTAGGGATTACCAACAAAAGCGAGGTGTTAGTACAGGATTTCTTTTTCAATGAAAGGGTTATGGAACAGGAAGGTTATGGCTCGGGTATAGTAATAAGTAAGGATGGATATATTGTTACCAACTATCATGTGGTGGAAGGTACAAAGGAACTCTTTGTCATACTAGAAGGTGGTAAGAAGATAAAAGCAAAGCTTATAGGTGGAGATAAGAAAAGCGATGTAGCTGTTGTAAAGATTGACGAGCCAAATTTAACAGTAGCAAATATAGGAGATTCTGATAAAGTAAAGCCAGGAGAGTTGGCAGTAGCCATAGGTAATCCCTTGGGACACGAATTAGCAGGCACAATTACGGCTGGAATAGTAAGCGCCGTAAATAGAAATTTAAATGTTAATGGCAGGACATTAAAGCTAATTCAGACAGATGCAGCCATAAGCCCTGGTAATAGTGGTGGTGCACTAATAAATTCTAGAGGCGAAGTAATTGGCATGAATACGGTTAAGATAATTGATGATGGTAATTCCAAAGCAGAAGGGTTGGGTTTTGCAATACCGTCCAATGATTTTATGGCTATTGCAAAGGAATTGATGGAAAAGGGCATGATAGAGAGGCCTGGCTTAGGTGTAATGATACAGGAGATTAGCAAAGAACAGGCAAAACAGCTGGAATATCCGGTAGGGGTATATGTAAGGGCAGTTGCCTCTGAAGGTCCTGCAGCTAAGGCAGGTATCCGCCCAGGAGATGTTATAGTAGGTATTGGTGATAAAGATGTTAAGACCATTGAAGATATGACTGGAGAGATAAAAAAGCACAAGGTTGGCGATGTAGTTACCATAAGAATATGGCGTGATGGACAGGAACAAAACACATTAGTAACCCTTGAACAATTAAAGGATTAATAAAAAAGGTTAGGAAATTTTAATTTCCTAACCTTTTTTATTAATATACAAATTGGGTAAGTATTCTAGGATGACCATCTTTGTCATTACCCCATCGATTACCAAACACACGTACATTTTGGCCTTCCTGAAGTTTTTTATTACCCCAGTATTCTATATATGCAAGTTGTGAGTTGTCACCATTTGGCGATACATCTACTAAGAATGTTGTTTTGCCAGTGTTACTAACATTTAATACCTCTTTTATCTTACCAGCTACCAGAAATGTTTTACCATTAAATTTTTGACTATCGGATTTTAATAGGTCATATTTGAACTCCCAAGCTTTACTGGTGTATTCGTTGGCGGTGGTAGAACGTTCTATGACTACCTCTGTAGTATAATCTTCCTTGCCGTCTTCAGTTATTTTTATTGTGCAAGGGGTAAGGCTAAGGTTGTCTAACTGTACATCTACGCGAAAATTGCCAGTTACCTGATCTATCTGCGGTTGGGATTTTAAAGATCTGTTTACTTCTAAACTAGCTCCAGCAGGTATTTTACCTGTTATGCTTACCCAGTCTTCCGATGTCTTTATGGGCTGCTTTTCATTTATGGTAATAGGAGAATTTCGTTCTCCCTTTTTTATTACTACCTTTTGTACATTATCATTAAATCCCTTTTGAGAGGCTTTTATCTCGTATAGTGTCTCAGGCTGATCCGGTATATTCATCTTTGCTTCAAGATTGCCATCTTCCTTTATAAGATCGGTATAGTTGTCATTGTTTATATATACTGACGCCCCTGGATTTACCTGTAGTCTAATTATATATTCGTTTGAATCAGCAGTATCTTCACCATTTGCAGGCTGAAGTATCTTTAACGGGGTTTCTGGAACAATCATTCCAAAAGATACCTTGAACTGCTTATCATGGAGCCCAGCTTTAGATATTTTTACATCTAAAATGATCTTTGAATCCTTGTTTTCACTTTTAGATAGTATATTCATTAGCTCATCATTTTGCAGAATGACATCAGCCCGGCCATCCTTTACAGGGACGGCCTTGTCAAGCACCTTTACCAGCTCACCATTAGGTGTTTGCACTATTAGCCTGTGTACTGGTTTTCCGTCTAGCATCTCAGCCTTTATGGAAAAGGATGCGGTAATTTTTTCCGTATCATCCGATTTGCTAGAAGGATTTATAAATTGATTGTAAAACACGTAAAAGGCAAATGCAAAAATGGCTATAGCTATTATAAAAAGGCATATGGTGACTACCCACTTTGTAGCACCTGATCCTTTTGGTTTCCTCTTTCGTGCCCGTCTTGAATATACCATATATTCTTCTTCAGGATTATCCTTATAATCGGTAATGACTTCCTCACTGTCCTTTGGTGAAGGTGTTTTTTGTGTATGCTCTTCAGGTAGCTGTTTTTCTGGTACATCTTGTGTTTCTTGTACCTCACTATCTTCCTGGGGCAGTTTTGCACCACAAAAATAGCAGTAATTATGGTAATAATTGTTTTCTTTATTGCATGAAGGACATTTCATTTAGGTATCTCCTCCTTTCTCTACATATAAAATTCGTAATGTAGCGGGGAAATCCTGCTTACAAAACTAATGCATATGTAAAAATTTTATTACAAAGTCTTTAAAAAGTTGCTTGGTCATGTTATTATAATTATAACAGTATTAGGAGGGCGATGCATGTGGATCAATTTCATGAAGAATCAGTAAGGAAGGAAAAGGTTGGTTTTAGTAATCTAGTATACGTTTTGGCATATATACTTATGATAATATCTGGATTTATGGCATTGATGTCGTTGCAAATTGTATTTACGGGGCAGCATCTAGTACAATCTCTAATAGAGACGGGTATATTTGGTGCATTGACATATGGGCTGTATGTGCTTAAAAACAATCAAAGGATAGAGTATGACTATACGTTTACTAATGGAATTTTCGATGTGGCAAAGGTTATAAACAATTCAAAACGTAAAAAGCTTTTGTCAGTAAACGTGAAGGAATTTGAAGTAGTAGCTCCCATAAGTGATGAAGGATTTGAACGTATGCTTCATCATAAGGATATTGACAAAAAATACAATGTTTTTTTAAACAAAGGGAGCAGATTATATTATGGTATATTCAACCATGAAGGAACCAAGTCCATGATAGTGTTTGAACCGGGCGAAGAGATGATAAAGATATTCAAAGTATTTAATCCTAGAGCAGTAAAAATCGGTTAAAAATATCCCCTAATATGGGGATATTTTTATGGGTACAATACTTATTAAGGAGTTGTTGGTTATGAAGGATATGATCTATCTAGATAATGCTTCTACTACGCCTATACATAAAGACGTTGTGGCGGCAATGATGGAATGTTTAACTGAAGAATTTGGCAATCCCTCTTCACTGCATAGGTTGGGATTTAATGCCGAAATGATTATAAAAGGGACACGAGAAGTGATTGCTGATTTTTTGTCGGCAGAGACAAATGAGATAGTGTTTACATCTGGAGGGACCGAGGCTAACAATTTGGCAGTTCTAGGTGCTGCCATGGCAAAGAGAAAAGAGGGACGCCATATTATTACCACATCCATAGAACATCCTTCTGTTTTAAGTACATTTGTATATCTACAGCAGGAGGGATGGGAAGTTACCTTTTTACCTGTAAATAAAGATGGTGTAATAGATATTGCAGATCTCGCAAATGCCATACGTCCTGATACAGTTCTTATAAGTGTAATGCATGTAAATAATGAATTAGGATCGATTCAGCCTATACAGGAGATTGGCGCTATGCTGAAAAACAGGGTAAATAGGCCCCTTTTTCATGTAGATGGTGTACAATCATTTGGGAAAATTCCCGTTTATCCTGGACAAGTGGGTATAGATCTCTTATCATTTAGCGGGCACAAGATAAATGGACCAAAAGGTGTGGGAGGTCTTTATATACGCCAAGGTGTGCGCCTTCAACCTATGCAATGGGGTGGAGGTCAGGAGAGGGGACTAAGGAGTGGTACAGAAAACATGCCAGGTATAGCAGGATTGGGTAAGGCGGTCGAGATAGTAAATGGGTATATAAAAAATGAACCGGATAAGCTATACAATCTTAAATTAGATTTGGCAAAGGGTATCACAGAGAAAATTCCAGGTGCTGTTATAAATGGCCCTAGACCTGAAGATGGGGCTCCACATATACTCAATGTAAGCTTTAAAGGTATAAGGGGAGAAGTATTATTGCATGCCCTAGAATCTAAAGGGGTGTTTGTAAGTACTGGTTCGGCATGTTCATCCCATAAAAACACCATAAGCCATGTACTGGATGCAATAGGGCTTGATAAGGATAGGGCTAAAAGTGCTATACGTTTTAGTTTATCATATATGAACAGCAAAGATGAGATTGAAAAGGTACCAGATATAATAAAAGAGACGGTGGAAGAATTAAGACCGTTTACAAGGAGGTAATGAAGGTTGAATTATAGTATACTTATGCGATATGGGGAAATACATCTAAAGGGGCAGAATCGTCCCTTTTTTGAAAAACAGCTTTTGGCTAATATAAAAAGGGCGGTCAAGGGCTATGAAGGTATAGAGGTAGAAAGAACTCAAGGAAGATTTTATGTTCATAATGCACATGATGATCAAAAACTCATACAAAGGTTGACCAGAATATTCGGCATAATATCCGTTAGTCCTGCAGTCAGAATGGACAAGGATATGGACAGTATAAAACAAGGTGTAGACTATGTAGTGGAAAAAGCACTGCAGGAGTATACAGGAGAAAGGGTTACATTTAAAGTTGAATCCAGAAGGGCTGATAAGAGATTTTTTATGGACTCGATGACCTTAAGCCGCGAGATGGGTGCATATATATTGGATAAATACCCCCAGTTAAAGGTAGATGTGCATAATCCCACTTTTACAGTCAATATAGAGATTAGGGAATATGCATACATATATTATCAAAAGATATCAGGAGCCGGTGGTATGCCAATTGGTACAAATGGCAAGACAGCCTTGCTTCTATCAGGGGGGATAGATAGTCCCGTTGCGGGTTGGATGGTTGCAAAGCGTGGCGTGGAGGTATTTGGAATACATTTTCATAGTTATCCATATACAAGCGATCGTGCAAAGCAGAAGGTAGTTGATCTATGCAGTATATTATCGGAATATTGCGGTCCTATGAAGCTTTATATGGTACCTTTTACCGAGATACAACAGCAAATATATCAGAAGTGTCCTGAAAGCCAATTGACAGTCCTTATGCGTGTGTACATGATGAAAATAGCTGAAATAATAGCGGAAAAGGAAGGGGCAAAGGCCCTTATAACCGGGGAGAGCATAGGTCAGGTAGCTAGCCAAACTTTAGATAGCCTGGTGGTGACTAATAAGTCGGTGGATATGCCCGTAATTAGACCCCTTATAGGTTTTGATAAGGTGGAGATAGTTGAAGTTGCAAATAAAATAGGTACATATGAGACATCCATACTGCCATATGAGGATTGTTGTACTATATTTGTACCCAAGCATCCAGTTACACATCCAAAGCTGGAGGATATAGAAGCATCTCAGAAGCTTATAGATGGGGATAAGTTGATAAAGGAAGCCATAGACGGCTGTGAAATAGTAATGGTGAAATAAATAGGACGATATAAATGGTATAAAATATAAAATTAATATTGCTACAATAGAATATTTGTGTTAGAATAAGGTCAAAGAAAGTCAAAGTAAACAATGGTGGTGGTGCTATGGAGTACAGGGATTATTATAAGATATTAGGTGTGTCAAAAGAGGCTAGTCAGGATGATATAAAAAAGGCATACCGCAAGTTAGCAAAAAAGTATCACCCTGACCTTAATCCAGGCGATACGGCTGCAGAACAGAAGTTTAAGGAAATAAATGAGGCATATGAAGTGCTGGGAGATGAACAGAAGCGGAGAAAATATGATAGCTTTGGACAGCATTTTAATTTTGAAAATGGTACGAATTTTGACCCATCCCAATTCGGTTGGGGAAGACGCACATATAAAAGCAGTGGCGGAAGTGGCTTTAGCGATTTTTTTGATATGGTGTTTGGTGATGGAGGTTTGGATTTAGGGGATATACTATCGGGGTTTGGACGAGGTTCTAGTCACTTTAGCGGTTTTTCAGGTTCAGATTCCTTTAAATATCAATCACCTAGTCAAGATATTAAGACCGAAATAACGCTGGATATAGAATCCGCCTTTAAAGGGGAACATAGGATTTTGTCACTTAGGGGTGCCGATGGCAGGGTAAGGCGAATAAAGGTAAAAGTTCCTGCCGGAGTAAGGGATGGGGATAAGATACGTTTAAAAGGTCAAGGAATAGATGGAGGCGATCTAATAGTTACAATCCATATAAAGGATAGTCATCCATACGTACTTGAAGGAATGGATGTGGTGATGGAATTATCTGTTCTACCATGGGAGGCAGCTTTAGGCATTAAAGCATCGGTTACTGTATTAGATGGCCAAACCATAACAGTAAGGGTACCTTCTGGCATATCTTCAGGTCAAAAACTCCGAATACCTGGTAAAGGCTATAGGGATAGGAAAGGCAAAAGGGGAGATTTATTTATTAAACTAAAGATAGTTATGCCACCTAGGTTAAGTGATGAGGAAAAGGCTTTATATGCAAACTTAAAGCGATTATCGACTTGGAATCCAAGGAGGGATAGATGATGGCTGTTGAAAAATTTACCCAAAAAGCCCAAGAGGCATTGGTAGATGCCCAAAACATAGTAGTGAAAAATGGGCAACAGGAAGTGGATGCAGAGCATCTTCATCTTGCACTCTTAACGCAGGAGGACGGGCTTATACCAAAGATACTTAAAAATATGAAAGTAAACTTGGATGGCTATATATCGGATCTTCAAAGGGAAGTAGACCGTCGCCCCAAGGTAATGGGTAATGTATCTGTATATATGACAAGGAGGCTCAACGAAGTCCTTGTACGTGCCCAGGAAAAATTGAAAGATTTTAATGATGAGTATGTAAGTGTGGAACACCTCTATCTGGCTATATTAGAGGATAAATCAGATTTTAACACATCCATATTAAGACAATATAATATAAGCAAAGATAAGTTTTTAAAGGCTTTGGCAGAGGTAAGGAAAAATCAACGGGTAACCAGTCAAAATCCAGAGGCTACGTATGATGCATTGAATAGATTTGGGCGGGATTTGGTTGAGGAAGCTGCTAAAAACAAACTGGACCCTGTAATAGGCAGGGACGAGGAGATAAGACGGGTAGTGCGCATTCTAAGTAGAAGGACCAAGAATAACCCCGTATTGATAGGTGATCCAGGAGTAGGTAAGACAGCTGTGGTAGAGGGTTTAGCACAGCGTATACTAAAGGGGGATGTGCCACAGTCCTTAAAAAATAAGAAACTGTATGCCTTGGATATGGCTGCCCTAATAGCGGGAGCAAAATATAGGGGTGAGTTTGAAGAGCGTCTAAAAGCAGTACTGGATGAGGTGGAGCAATCAAATGGCGAAGTGCTCCTCTTTATAGATGAACTTCATAATGTGGTAGGTGCCGGCAGGACGGAGGGATCCATGGATGCAGGGAATATCCTAAAGCCAAAATTGGCAAGGGGTGAGCTAAGATGCATAGGTGCTACTACCCTTGACGAGTATAGAAAATATATAGAGAAGGATGCGGCGCTAGAACGCAGATTTCAACCGGTACTTATAGATCAACCAAGTGTGGAGGATACCATATCCATATTGCGGGGACTTAAGGAACGTTTTGAGATATATCATGGTGTTAGGATAAAAGATAATGCCATTATAGCAGCTTCAGTGTTGTCAAATCGATATATAACCGATAGATTTCTGCCTGATAAGGCTATAGATCTGGTGGATGAAGCAGCTGCTATGCTTAGGACGGAAATAGATAGCATGCCGGCAGAACTCGATGAGATCACCAGACGTATAATGCAGCTTGAAATAGAGAGAGAAGCCCTTAAAAAGGAGAGCGACGAGGCCTCCAAGCGTAGGCTACAAAATCTCGAAAAGGAACTTGTAGAATTAAATGAAAAATCAAATATTATGAAGGCACAATGGCAGGGAGAAAAGGATTCTATAGAGCGGCTAAAGGATATAAAAAAGAGGATAGAGGATACTAGATCCCAGATAGAAAAGGCCGAACGGGAATATGATTTAAATAAGATGGCTGAGCTTCAATATGGTGTGTTGCCAAACCTACAAAAAGAGCTGGAAGAAGAAAAACAAAGTATAGAGTCTACAGACTATAGTAAAAGGCTTTTAAAGGAAGAAGTTACAGAAGAGGAGATAGCCCAGGTAGTGGCTAACTGGACAGGCATTCCCGTATCCAGATTGATGGAGGGAGAACGGGAAAAACTGCTTAGACTAGATGAGATAATGCATAAAAGGGTAGTAGGACAAGATGAAGCGGTTCAGGCAGTGGTAGATGCCGTCATACGTGCGAGGGCAGGGCTCAAAAATCCGCGAAAGCCCGTAGGTTCTTTTATATTTTTAGGTCCTACTGGTGTAGGAAAGACTGAGGTAGCAAAGACTTTAGCCAGAGTACTGTTTGATAGTGAAGAAAATATGGTACGGATAGATATGTCGGAATATATGGAGAAGTTTGCAGTATCGCGCCTTATAGGTGCTCCTCCTGGATATGTAGGATATGAAGAAGGAGGGCAGCTTACAGAGGCGGTAAGGCGTAAGCCATATTCAGTAGTATTGTTTGACGAAATTGAAAAGGCCCATAGCGATGTATTCAATATATTGCTGCAGCTTTTGGATGATGGTAGGCTTACCGACAGTCAGGGGCATACGGTGGATTTTAGAAATACTATTATAATAATGACTTCTAATTTGGGTAGCGATATACTCATGGACAGGCTGATGGAAGGCGGGAGTATAGATGAATCCACAAGGAATGCCGTTATGGGAGAACTTAGGGGCAATTTTAGACCGGAGTTTTTAAACCGTATTGATGATATAGTGCTATTTAAACCGCTGCAAAGGGATGAGATAAAGCGCATTATAGATATTCAATTGCAGGATCTCAAGACTAGACTCAAGGCTAGGAATATATATTTAAAGGTATCTGATGGAGCAAAAGATCTAATATTGGAAGGTGGATATGATCCTGTATATGGTGCACGACCTATAAAACGATTTATAGAGCGTAATCTAGAAACAGATATAGGTAGGCGCATCATACAGGGCGATATATATGATGGCTGTCATGTAGTTGTGGATAATCGAGATGGAGATTTTGAGTATATAGTTAAGAATAGATAAAAGCAGGGCAACTTTTGATATCAAAAGTTGCCCTGCTTTTATCTATTCCAGAGGAAAAAGAGGCAGTTCTTCTAAGAATATTATGTCGTCCCTTTTTGCCGCATCACCTTCTGCCAGTATGGCTGCCCTGGCGGATATTATACCTCCCGCCTTTTTGACCAGCCTTTCCACTGCTTCCAATGATTCGCCTGTACTTATAACATCATCTATTATTGCTACTTTTTTGCCTTTTATAGCCTCTGCATCGTTATTATCAAGACATAGTATTTGCTTTTTTTGAGTAGTTATGGATTCTACTTCATCTACTAAGGGTGCATCCATATATGCTTTTATGCTCTTTCTGGCTACTATATAGTGTTTCATGCTAAGCAGTCTGGATATCTCAAATACCAGGGGAATTCCCTTTGCCTCTGCTGTTACTAATATGTCTACCGGTGGGAGTTTTTTTGACAATTCCTTTGCTGAAGCACATACTATTTCCGTATCTCCTAGTATTACAAAGCTGGCAATTGCCAAATTATCACTTATTTGTATTATAGGTAGTTGCCTTGTTATGCCAGCAACCTTTAAAGTATAGCTATCTTGCATAATATTACCTCCAAAGATATTTTGGTTATAAAATCTACAATCCCAACCATCCTGCCAATAGTTTTACAATAAGACCTGACAGCATACCAAGGAATGGATCTGTTATTGCTGTAACTGTCATGGTAACGCCTCCTATCACTGCTCCACCGGCTATATTAGCCTGGGTAAGAGCGGCTTGGGCGTTTGATGGTACGGTTACTATAGCACCTAGCACAAATAGGAATCCTGCTATTGATTCGCTGGGTACATATTTACCGAGCTTGGGTAGTAATCCTACAAATAGTATAATTGCCATGATGGACATCATAATTACCCCTGAAAATACGGGATGGGGTGCACTGCCAGTAGCTGATATTATGGATTCTACAGGGGCACCTCCAAATATGGAGGATACCATATCGGCTAGGCTACTTACTATCGAGAGTTTATCTATATTGACATTTGCATTGGCAATCTGTCCTGTTATCTTGCCAAAGGCTATGTTGGCACCGATATTTAAGCATACCATGGATAGGGCGCCCCTTAGTACTGATGGATTTATTGTAAGTTTTTGAAGGGTGAGTTTTTCATTGGGTGAAACCTTTATATTCGATTCCTGTTTAAGTATTATGGATATTATGGTGGATATTACTACTGAAATTACTATGGTATATACAAGATCCTTAGTCATAAAATAGGTCAAAAATGCAATACCTATAGATGAAAATCCCACTATGTTATTTTTGCGGGCCATTTCCAAAGCTACTTTAGCCAGCATTATACCTACGCCGGCCATCATACCTCCTGTTATGGCAGGCCCTATAAAGTCTACTATCCTTTCTAAAAGTCCAAATGCACCTATGACTGTCATTATTAGTCCGCCAATGAATATCATTGATATACGCTCTTGAAAATCTTTTCCCATGGTGCCTGCCAGCGTTATGGTTTCTGCCTGAAATGATATGGGGGCTACTAAGCCTATTATGCTGTTTCCTATGGCACCAGTTGCAAAGGCCAAGGCGGTAGGTACCGAGGCAAATCCAAATGATAATGCTAATAGTCCTTGCGGTAAGCCATTTAGTATTACTCCTAGTGCAGCTAATAAATCATGAATAAATTCCATTAGAGTTTCTTCCTCCGATCTATTTATTAAATTTTATTTTATAAAAACAGAAAACCAGGTCTCTTTTCTATATGAGAGACCCGGTTTTTGACAAAAAAATATAATACCAAGCCTTAAAATTGGCATGGTAAAACCGTAGTTCTCATAGTTGAACAATTTACGGTTGCCCAGTAGAAACTCCTGCTCCATATTAGCAGGATTATATGAGACCCTTTATTCAATTCAATAAAACTATACCATATAAAACGACAAAAAACAAATAATTTTTACGCTAATTTATGCTGTTATATGTTAGTAAAGATTTGCATTTAAGGTGGCAATAGCTAATTAGAAGATACTAACATAAAGCTATTGAAAATATATTTGGTCTAAACATAAAATTCTATGAATATATTAAACTTGACTGGAGGTGGTGATTTGGCTAAAAAAAAGGTTAATAAAAAATATATAAATATTGTGTATTTGGTGATATTATTGGTAGTATATATGTTAATGAGAAATTATGATGGCAATTTGGGACAGACTTCATTAGCGACAGGGATAATAAAAGAAGATGAATATAATATATATATTGATCTTACAAAATCCATGTTATATCTCTTCAAGGGAGATGAACTTGTAGCAAAATACCCGGTGGCCCAGGGTAAATCATCATCCCCTTCACCTATAGGTTCGTGGAAGATAGTATATAAGGCAAGAAATTGGGGTTCAGGATTTGGTACAAGATGGATGGGGCTCAATGTGCCATGGGGCAAATATGGCATACATGGTACAAACAAACCAGGATCTATAGGTAGCATGGCATCGGGAGGATGTTTTCGTATGCATAACAGGGATGTGGAAAAATTATATGATATAGTGCCTACAGGGACAAGGGTTGTAGTATATGGTGGCCCATTTGGCAATATAGGAAGCGGACTCAGAAAGTTGACCCCAGGGGATAGAAGTTCCCATGTGTTGGAAGTACAAAAACGCCTTAAAAACCTTGGATATTATGAGGGCAGCTTGGATGGCATCTATGGAGAAGGATTAAAGAATGCAATTATAAGATTTAAAAAGGATATGGGACTGCCTATCAACCATACAGTGGATTGGCAAACCTATAATGCCCTTGGTATAATATCATTTGAATAGTCTTTTTAGCATAACAAAGGAGAATATATGCGATGAGGTATATAAGGGTCATATTTATCCCAATATTAATAGTTATGTTATGTTTTTCAATTGCAGCTCTACAATTTGCTGCAGTTTCAAGCATGACTTTTTTAAAGGATAAATTCTACATGGATGCCTTTCAAAAACAACAATTTTATACTCAAGTGCGACAGGTTTCATTTGTTATTACGAGAAATACTCTGCCCTATGGTGCAGAAGCTGCTTCTCTAATGGAAGAGGTGTTGGACGAATCTTTTGTACGGGGTCAAGTGGATAATACACTTAAAGATTGCATGGAATTTTTTAGAGGAGAAACCAATGAAATTCCTAAATTAAAAATTGATCCTGTAAAGGATAAAATGGTGGAAGTTATTGGACAGAATGGTTTTTCAAAAGCAGTTCAAAAATTTACAAAACTCATGTTGTCTCCTTTGCCTGACAGTATATTAATAGCTGATATCACGTCTACCAGATTTCTTTGGGGTATAAGACGTATATTTGGCATATTGGAAAGGGCACCTTTAGTATTTTTAGCATTTTTATTGGTGCTTTTCGGACTTATATGGCTTATTAGCTTTGATATAAGAGATGCTGTACTATGGTCTGGATCTGCCATGATGGCGGGAGCAGGGCTGGATATTTACATATATATAATAATAAAAGGCATGGTACAGATGTATGGTTTTATAGATATTCCACCATTACCGCCAGAAATTATACATAGTTTGATTGTAGAATTGGTGGATAGCTTCTTTTTAAAATTTAATATATTAACGTCTATACTTCTAGTCTGTGGATATTTTTTGGTCTATTTTGTATCTCTGATACCAAATAAATTGAAATTGGTGCGCTAATACATTAATTTAATATTAAGGGGAATAATAAACACCTAGGTGGTGTTATTTATGTTTCGGGATCTTATAAACAAGTTAAAATTAAGGGATCGGGAAAATGTGGATAAAAACAAAGAGCATGTACAGTTAAACTCCCATAATTTAAAGAAGATACTTGGCGGGAGCGAAGATGTAATATTCAGGTGCATATATGTGGGAGAGAATGTACCTGTGCAGCTGATTTTTATAGATGGTCTAATTGATAATAGCCTTATAAGCAATTTTATATTAAAACCACTTGAGGAACAAATGGAGTTTAAAAGGGCAAAGACGGAAGCAGAAATAATAAAGGGATTGGATAAAGGTACTGTATACTATTCATCGCAGAAAAAACAGCGTGATATAAGTGAAGTTCTAGATGATGTCCTAAGCGGGAGCATTGCATTGGTTTTTGATGCTTCACATATTGCCTTTACTTTTGAAGTAAAGGGTTTTGAGAAAAGGAGTATAACTGAACCGTCTGGAGAGAATATTATAAAGGGAGCAAAGGATGCTTTTGTTGAAACATTACGTGTAAATACGGCTACTATAAGGCGAAAAATAAAATCTCCAAATCTAAGGATAGAAAAAATTACCTTGGGGGAACAGACATCCACCTCCGTTGGTATAATATATATTGATAATCTAACTAATAGAAATATGGTCAGTGAAGTAAAAAAAAGGTTAAAAAATATTGAAGTGGATGGTGTACTTACTACTGCCTTTGTAGAAGAATACATAATAGATAAAAAGCATACGGTATTCCCCCAGGTATTATATACTGAAAGACCGGATAAATTTTGTTCCAATATAATAGAGGGCAGGATAGGGCTTGTTATAGATGGAATATCCTTAGGGCTTATAGTCCCTGCTGTTTTTTTGCAGTTTTTACAGGCACCTGAGGACTATTCCCAAAATTTCATAATAAGTTCCATAATAAGATTTTTAAGATTTATATTGGTAGTAGTTACTTTATACCTGCCAGGATTTTATGTGGCAATTACTTCATTTCATCATGATCTGATTCCTACGGAATTGGCCATATCCATTGATTTTTCAAAAGCAGGGGTACCTTTTCCCTCTTTTGTGGAGATTATAATTATGCTTATAGCTTTTGAAGTTTTAGTTGAAGCTGGACTTAGACTGCCTCAAAATATCGGACAGGCAGTATCCATAGTTGGTGCAGTTATAGTAGGGCAGGCAGCAGTAAGTGCAAAATTGGTATCTCCTGCCGTTGTTATTGCTGTAGCAGTGACAGCCATATCAAGTTTTGCCATACCAAATCAGGATTTTTCCAATGCACTTAGATTATGGCGATTTATACTGGTTATACTAAGTAGTATAGCGGGACTATTTGGATTGAGCATGGGTGGGCTTATTCTACTATATCATCTATGCACTATTAATATATTGGGAGTACCATATTTATCACCGTTTGTGGCAACAAATGGTGAACGGGAGGAAGATGCATTGTTTAGATTTCCAATAAGTATGCAGAAAAATAGACCTATAAACTTAAAGACCACAAATAAAAAGAGGCGGGGTTAAGGCGATGCGCAGAATTATAAGTTTCATCCTCATTTTTATAATATTATTTACGCTTGTGGGATGTAAAAACCCATTTGGTAGTAGAATAGAAATAAATGATATGCTTTTTATAGAAGTAATGGGAATTGATAAGTCCTCTACGAATCCAGATAATGTAAAGATTACTGTTGCAGCTAAGGGCAAGAAAGGGCAGGGCGGTGGGGATGAACAGGGGGGACCTAATCAGGGAACAGCTGCTATTTTGGTGTCTGAAGGAAGGACTATATTTGAAGCTTTAAGAAAATTAAATAGTTTTGCAGATAAAACGCCTTTTTATAGCCATACTAGTAATATATTAATAGATGAGGAAATTGCCAAAAATGACATATTAAAATATATGGATTTTTTATCCCGTGATCATGAAATGCGTTTAAATTCCAATATTTTCATAGTAAAAGGATGCACCGCAGAGAAATTTATACGGACAGGTACCACAAGCCAGGCATTTATAGGAGATAGACTTAAAGCACTACTTAAGAATAACGATAATTTATCTGTATCGGCTAAAGTAGAATTGATAGATTTGATGAAGATGTTTGATGATACGAAGGTGTCTTCATATATACCATGTGTACAGTTAATAGAGAATAGGGATAAAACTACAGGACAAAGGGATATCGAACTTTCAGGGTTAGCTATTTTTAAAGGAACGACATTGGCAGGTTTTTTAGATAGCAATACGACTAGAGGACTGAATTGGGCAACAAATAGAGTCTTTTCATGTCCTATTATAGTCTATGATAGGGAGAAAAACAGAGTAGCACTTGATATAATTGAGGCAAAGGGTAAAATAATTCCAAAGATTTTGGATGATCAGATATCCATATTGATAAGGATTGCCATGAGCAGCAATATATCAGAATATCAAGGGCATGCAAATATATTTAAAATGGAGTACATTGACTATTTAAATGAGCAGCAAGAAAAAATAATAGAAAGGGAGGTATTATCGGCTCTTGCATTTGCAAAAGAGCATAATGCAGATATATTTCAGTTTAGCAATGCAATTTATAATAAATACCCAATACAGTGGGACAGTATTAAGGATGGTTGGTTTGATACCTTTCCAGATATAGATGTGGCTGTACATGTAGAGGGAAAGATAAATAGAACTTATGATATACGACAATCTACAAGAAGTATGGGAGATGATCAATGATGGACTGGATAATATTAACTTTTGTTATTGTATTATCTGTGTATTTTGGTATTAAACAATTAAAGAGGGAAGGAACTAAAAAGGATATAAAGGTGCTTATAGGATTTAGCATAGTTACTTTGCTATTTGGTTATTTTTATCTTGCTAATCCATATAGAAATAGTTTTACATATATTACTCTAAAAACTTTAGGAATACAGGAATAGGAGGATATAGGGGTGTTATCTGATAAAAATAAAGTGTCATTATATCAGGCCATGCTACTTTTTATGACTATACTATTTACGGCTGCCATAAGGTTTGTACCACTGACAACAGCACGAAAGGCAGGACGAGCTGCATGGCTTATACCTATACCTACTGCAATAGTCTTAGCAGTGCTTTTTATATTATTACATAATATCTATAAAAAATATCCTAATAATTCTGTGCTTGATATTATAGAAGATATATTAGGCAGACCGCTAGCTATAGTGCTGGCGGCATTGTATCTTATGTGGTTTGTAATAATTACATCATTATTTACCAGATACTATGGAGGCAGATTGGTTGCTACTATTTTTCCGAATGGTGATATACGGATATTCATGATATGCATGCTAGCTTTTGTAGGGGTGATGTTGCAATCTGGAATTGTAACCATATGCAGGATGAATGAAATTATATTTTATGTGATAGTTACAGTTTTTATAATTCTGATATTTTTGATGCTTCCTCAAGTAGATATAAAAAATTTGACCCCTATAACATATAAGGATATAATACCTATTTTAGATGGTAGCTTGAGCATCTTATCATTGTGGGTGTATTTTGTTTATATGTTTTTTTTTGGTGATGAGATAAACGATAAGGAAAAAATATGGAAAACAGGGATAAAAACTACATTTTTTCTCTTTATAACTACAATGCTTTTTCTGTTTATAGTCATAGGACGCGTGGGAGCCTCCATAGTACAAAGATTACCTTTACCATTTGTAGCTTCAGTAAAGATCATATCCCTTTTTAATACGCTGGAGAGATTGGAATCATTGGTAGTCATACTATGGATATCTGCAGATGCCATATTAATTGCGACTATGACATATATTACTTTGAAAACAGGCAAATATTTGTTTAAATTATCTACTATAAAGCCATTTATATGGATAATGCTAACTTTTATATATTTCTTTAGCCTGTACATAGCAAAGAGTTTATTTGAATTGCAATCATTTTCTTCTAAAGTAGCAGATTTTGGAGATCTTACCTTTGGCGCAATAATACCGGTTTCTGTATATATAATAGGCAAAGTGCGAAAAAAGATATAATTAAAAATTTAAGAATAGATAGGTTGTCTGGCCAGCTTATATCAAGCAATTCATAATTCTGCTTAGTATGAGCTGGCCAGTAATCACACTATAATACAATTTTCTTTTGGGCATTTAAGGCTTTTAATTTTGAAAACATATATCTAACCTTCATATTATCGGATTTAGTTAGAGTTTCAAAATCGCCTATTATTATAAGTTGCTTCTTTGCTCGGGATAAGGCAACGTTTACTCGTCTAAAGTCCCTTAAAAATCCAGTCTTAGTAGGTAGTCCAGGTAGACTGTAATTGCTCCGTACCCAGTTTATAATTACTATTTGTTGCTCCCGCCCCTGAAACGAGTCTACTGTATATATGTTTTTATTGATAAACTGTGCCAGGGGTTGCTTGTATCCTATAAAATATTTTGACTGGTTCATAAAGATTTCTTTTATCTTTTCAGCATGGGCCTTATAGGGTGTTATTATGCATATATCATTTAAAGATTCGCCCTTTTGTACAAGATCCAGCACCTTCTTTACCGATAGCATGGCTTCACACAAGTTATAATATGTGGCGTTTATTTCGGTTTCCATCCTGGTTCGTTCATCGGCAAATTCAGAGGTATCTATAACCTCTATAAGATTATCCGGGAACAATTTTTTCCGTTTAGTACGTGGCACCATGTAATACATGGAATCCCTATTTGGGGACAACTTACCATCATATACTAGATCGGATATTAGGGACACCATTTTAGGATTATCAGTTCTATAATTTATATCTAGTAGCAGACTATTGAACCTAAATTTATCTGTTATTAAGTTTTCAAACAGGCTTTTTTGCAATTCTTCCCTTGTAGTTATGTCCATATATGGATCATATTCAAGGAGCACCTCCGTTGGTGTAGGGAAGGGAGGTATTTGCAAATGGTCACCTATCATCACACATTTATCTGCAAAATGTAGGGCAAAAAGCGTTTCTGGTATATCCATCTGTGAAGCTTCGTCTATTATTACAATATCATAGTGTTCTTCAGATGGATCTATGTTCTTATCTAGATAGTATCCCATAGGTGTACCTAGAGATATCCTGTTATTATCTGCAAGCATGGCCATATACCTTGCGTTAGATGTTGATACGGTAGTTGCATATGGTAGTGCAGATTTAAGTTCAATATTATTTCCAGTACGCAGCACTCTTATCTTATGGGTTATCAGCTTTTCGAGCACATTATCTACTGCTACATTGGTCTTTGCAATTATAAGGACGTTTTTACCCTTATTATAATATTGAAGGGCAATCTCCTCTATCAAGGTGGTTTTTCCAGTTCCAGGGGGACCCTGTATAATGGCAATGGTGTTTTCTTTGCCATCTAGGGAACATGCCAGTTCTACCCCTTGTTTCTGGGCCGAATTGGTGAGAATAGCCTTGTTGATAAACTCTTTGTCCGGTATTTTTTTTAGGCTTTGTTCAGTTAGACGTTTTTCTTTTTTCAGTCCCAGCACTATCGCCATGAGGGGAGATAATGTGTCCATTTCGACATCCTCTATAAGATTTTCCATAAAAGTTGCTAATATGCTATCATTTGAGTCCCTAGTAAAAGACTTAATACCGTTAAACTCCCAATCCTGAATGGGGGATAAAGGTCTAAGCTCAGCTACGTATGCATCCTCTGTTTTCTTCTCTCGGCAATCAACTACTTCAAACTCATATCCTGTATTTGAGGTTAAAATATCTCCTGGCATAAAAGCCATGGGAATTTGGAAGATAGCAGTTTCTTCGAGATAAACCAAATATATGCAAGGCACCTCATGAAACTTTTGAACCGTAATGTTCAGTATATCCTTGTGCATCTTCAGCTGTTCTATAACCCAAGCTTTTTCCTTTAAAGGGACTATGAGTGGGTAAGAAAAATCTATTTTATTCCTATGGCGCTCATGGTACGGAACTTTTGCAATCGCATATAGATCTTTCCTCTGTAGTGTATAGTCTCCATCTTTTTTTCTAAACCCTAGTTCATCCCTCGGTATGTTCTTTAATGCCTCATATAGATAATCTAAATATTCTTCTTTGCTTAAGGGTGCAAGTACGGTTACAAGCCCTTTTTTGTATATACCGGCTTTTTTTGCATTATTTATGGCAGTATACTTTTTACATAGGCTTTCCATATTAAAATGTTGCAAATAGTCATTTACAAAGGCCTTGAAGTTGGCATGACTATCGAAATATTTATTATGGGTTTCTGTATCTATAGTATTTATTCTCCCAGTCTTTGGGTGAATATCCAATCTAGGGATATTTAGGGTGTCAAAAATAAACTGGGTTATCTGCATATTTGGATTCGGTAGTTTTGCCCCATAATGATAATAAAGGCCACACAAGGTTTTACCCTTTAAAAAAGCTAATGGAACGCTATCAAATTCTTTTGTACCCATAAGTCTAGGGTGGGGAAGTCCCATCTCAGATGCTGACCTAATTATCATTTCCCTTTGCACTTTTAGGGGTACACTATCCCATCGGCACATATTTGAAAGGCCTATGGCCTCTATCCAATCATTTGTTGTAAGTTGCTCTATACCTAAGTCATCATATATGGTAATTACCACAGGTGTATTTACATTTTTGTCCTTTGCCGCATAGGAGGCATAGAGGCCCGATAGGGTTTTACCTTTTAAAAATTTAAAGCGGGTGTTGCAAAAATCTTTATAATCCATCATCCTAGGGCTTTTAAGTCCAAGTTCATTTGCTGCCATAATAAGTATATTCTTTTTTACACTCAGAGGAATATTATCCCAGCATGTCTTTGAGTTAGGCCCTTCTATAGTAGATATCCATTCATATATGGTAAGAGGTTGTACACCTGTCTCATCACACATGAAGTTTATTATATCTCCATCACCATCTGGCTTGATACTGCTAAAATAGGTATATAGGCTAGATAGTGTTTTCCCGTTCAAAAATTTACATGGGGCACAAATATCATCATATTTCAACATCCGTGGATTTGATTTTCCTATCTCATTTGCCCTTATAGTCAGTATGCGATTTATATAAGAACGGGGCATTCTTTCCCATTTGTATCCTTGATGATGGGATATTAGATATATCCATTCGTTAAATTCCAACTGAGGTATCTCATACCTATCGCATATATAATCTACACTAGCTGTACCGCCTTTATCAACTCCAAAAAATCGTGAGGCGAAACTATACAGAGTAAGTCCGTTTAAAAAATTAATAGGTATCTTGAGATCATCTATAGACATCATACGGGGATTGGTATATCCCATTTGTTTTGCCGATTTATAGAGTATGCTTCCCATTATGTCTGTAGGGATTATATCCCAGAATACATTGGTGGAGTCACTTACTATATACTCTATCCAATCTTCTTCCCTTATCTCTATATTCAATGTGTCGCACATTGTTTTTATTACATTTCCCCGCATATTACTAGATATATTCTTAAAATAGGTATAAAAACCCGTTAGGGTTCTACCATTTAAAAATTCAAATCTATGGGAAAAGTCGTTATTTTTGATAGAAAGGGGGTGGGGATAGCCTAATTCCTGGCAGGCACGGAGCAAAACTTCTCGTTTTACATCATTTGGCACGTTTCTCCACGAAAATATATTATTGTTTTTTAAGTAATGTATCCAGTCGTCTATGTCCACATCTGGTATATCCAGTTGGTCACATATATTTATTATAATATGATCCCCTTTTTTTCTAGGAACATTATTTTTATAATATGAATATAGACCATTTAGTGGAGAACCATTTAAAAATTTAAATTTATGTTTTTCCAGATGTTTGGATGCTATAAACCGGGGACTGGATAGATTTAGTTCGTCTGCTACAAGGTATAATATTTGGCGATGCACTTCTTTGTCTACTTGACTCCAAGTAAAAGAAGCAGGACGCTTTTTCTTATCCCTTCTTGACAGTATGTTTACTATATCATCTAAATTGTCCAAAACTTTACAGTCTGGTTGTTTGGCTAATGCCGCCATAATCATCCCTCTCCAAATCTTATTAATTAAAAAAATACTAGAATTAGTTTATTATATTATGAATTATACTACACTTTGTACCTTTTAATAATGGGAAAAATCTACAAAGTTTATTTGCTTTTTTGTTGAATTTAATCAATTTTGCCTAAGGCATATGTATAGTATTTTTTCCCATAGGCCAATAATATATGTGGTTTATATTATAATGATTCGTAAAATAGGATTGACAAAGGGAGGGTGCAATAATAAAATATAAATGCAAATGATATGCATTTAGTTTAGAAAAGAGGTTTTATAATGAGTCATATACACTTACCAGATGGTGTACTTAACAATGTATGGTGGTTACTTTTATCTGCATATGTGGGAGCTATACTTATAGTGTACATATCCCTTAAGGGAATCGACCGTCATCAGGCAGTAAAGAAGGTTCCAATGACAGGAGTGGTGGCGGCTATAATGCTTGTAACCATGTCAATACCCCTTGGTTTTATACCATTTCATATAAATTTTTCAGTATTAAGTGGTATACTGGCAGGGCCTAATCTGGCATTTACAGCTATATTTGTAGTAAATATCATATTGGCATTTATAGGACATGGAGGTATTACTGTAGCAGGCCTCAATACTATTATAATAGGTGTTGAGATGTATGTAGGCACAAAGTTATTTCATGTTTTTAGCCGCAGGATGAGCCAACCATTATCCGCCGGTTTTTCTACATTTATAGCTCTTATGGTATCTACAGCTCTCATGTTTGGAGTGTTAGCGATGTCTGGAAATCTTGATATGGAGCACATGTTACATCATCATGATGGGCATGAAACACATATAACTGACCAGGCTCACAAAGGAGAACAGATAGGATTTGGGGCACTATCTGTCGTGCTGTTGCTTGGCTTTACTATCGAAAGTGTAGTTACTGCACTAGTAGTATCTTTTTTAAGAAAGGTAAGGCCTGATCTTATATGTATTTAGCGTATTTTGATTATATATCCAATAATGGCAGTAGCCCTTTTCACAAGGCGCTGCCATTATCCAAGATAATTTTGTCCATCTTTATGCTTATATTTATAATATCCACTGTCAATTTGATAAAGCTATGTATCATGCTGATATTTGTTATAGTTTTATTTCTTGTTGCCCGTATCCCATTGGGACGGATAGGGCATTTGGCCATATATCCTGCTATATTTAGTGCGATATTTGCACTATTTAAGATAGGGGAATCAAAGGCACTTGCGTTAGCAATAGTATTAAAATCTGTGGATGCAGCTCTTGTTATGCTCTTTTTATTTTCAACCACCCCATATATCCAGATATTATCGCTGTTTTCCGTATTTATGCCTCCTATCTTGGTTGATATATTTATATTTACATACAGGACATTCTTTATCCTTGTGGACTCCATAGCAAATACGCTGAAAAGCATGAGGCTTCGTGGGGGATATCATAGGCTGGGGCTTGGTAAAAATCTCGCTAATATGGCTAGAGTGCTAGGGGTTATAATACTCCATTCGTTTGAGATGAGCGAACGTATGTATAGGATATATATGTTAAGGGGGTATAATGGGGGAATAAAGATCGGAAGGGCAAAGGGAAATATGGGTTTAAACGATTTAATGCTATTAAGCCTATCTTTGCTTATATTTATTGGGATGGTGATGACATGGAAGATTTAATAAGAGTTAAATGTTTAAAGCATGTATACCCAGATAATACGGAGGTTAGCATATGCGGACTGGATTTTGTAGTAAAAGAAGGGGAACGGGTGGTTATATTAGGTCCTAATGGTGCCGGCAAGACTACTCTCCTTGAACATATACTAGGTCTTTTATCGCCGGTTGAAGGTAAGGTAGAGGTTATGGGGATGAGACCGGATAAAAGATTCAATGATGTACGTAAGGATATTGGTGTAGTATTTCAAAATGTGGATGAACAGATAATAGGTCCTACTGTATACGATGATATAGCTTTTACCCCATTAAATGACGGGGTTGACAAAGAAAAAACAGAAAAACTGGTAAGGGATATCTCAAAACGTCTAAGGATAGACCATCTTCTAGATAAGATCCCGCATTATTTAAGTGGTGGACAGAAAAAGAAGGTGGCACTGGCGGGAGCGATGATAATGCATCCTAGAATTTTGATAATGGACGAACCATTTGATAGTCTCGATCCAAGGGCTAAGATGGATATGATAAATTTTTTAAATGATATAAATAGGGAATGGGGTACCTCTCTTGTGATAACAACCCATGATATAAATCTGGTACCCCATATTGCCGATAAGGTATATGTGATAGCAGGCGGGAGGATAATACACAATGGAAGCCCGGAGGATACCTTTAGTAAGGTAGATATACTGAAAGAGGCCAATTTGGAGCCACCTGTTCTCATGGAACTATTTTTTCGATTGAAACGTAAGGGGTATGATTTAAAAACTCCCCATGATATGGATGAGGCAGAAGAAATTTTATTAAATATTTTAAAAAAGTAATAAAATATTAAGATATTTTATATAGGTTTTGTAGTATAATGCTTATCAGAAGTTGTGAAATATTTGTTAAAGGGGTTTTTGTAAATGCTGCAGTCTAAAGATGAAAATACTAAATGGTCTAGAATTAAGGGTATCATTTATGAGTATAAGCATTATGCTTGGGCCTCGATGTATGGAGTGTGCCAGATTTGGTTTAACTATTGTGAAAGGACAATAGAGCCTAAGTATTATATGGTATCAAGATTGGATTATCACATACCTTTTATAAAATGGTTTGTGATTCCCTATTTGTTTTGGTTTGTATATATGGGTGTTATATTTTGGTATGTAGGGAAGGAATCAAAAAAGGAATTTTATAAATTATGTATATATATGTTTGGCGGAATGTGCGTATGCTATACCATATATATGGTATTTCCTAATGGGCAAAACTTGCGCCCTGTTATAGTGGAAAACGATATTCTATCTAGAATGATAAGGAATATATATATGACTGACACACCTACAAATGTGTGCCCTAGCATACATGTATATAATTCCATAGCAGTACATATGGCTTTAAGGCGTTGTGGGATGCTAGATGACAAGCCGGGAATAAAACTCATATCTTTTATATGCATGGTGCTCATATGTGCTTCTACCATGTTTATAAAGCAGCATTCCATAAAGGATGTGATGTGGGGGACCATTTTAGCAGCTGTTATGTACTTTCTGGTATATAATATGCCGCGATTTGTACAACGCCATATATTGGTTACCAATCAAGAAGAGGTATCGGCAAAATCAAACATTTAAATGGAGTGATAAAATATCACTCCATTTTTAAATCCAACAGCTCAGATGCATTTTCCCAAAGTATTGCCTCCTGTTCTTTGGTTGTTAGTGGAAGATGGAAAAATCTATCCAGTTCTTCCTTATGTGAGGATACGGGATAATCGGTGCCAAAGAGTACTTTATGGGTACCATGTTTCCTTATTATATCTGTTACCTGTTTTGGAGATAGCTTGAAGAGTGTGCTGGAAGTATCGATAAAAAGCTCCTTGCCTATCAAATATTCTTCTGCTTCGGACCAACGGCAGTATCCTCCCATATGGGCTGCTATTATCCGTAGCTTGGGGAAGAGATCTAGCACCTTAGAGAGCCTTTTGGGACTGGAATAATCTACGTTTGGATCCCCTGTATGCATAAGTATTGGGAGTTTGTCCCCAATCGCCTCATATATTGGGAACATCTTTGGATCGTCTATGTAGAATTTTTGAAAATCCGGATGGAGTTTTATACCCTTAAGCCCTAAATGTTGTATGCGCTTAATCTCATTTTCAAAGTCTAGATAATCGGGATGAATAGTACCAAACCCTATTAATCTATCATCTGTATTATAGGATATAAAATTGTTTATATCTTCTACCTGATGGGCTGAGGTAGCCGTGGAACATACGACTATTTTATCTACATTACCCTGTTTTGCACTTTTAATGAGGCTATCCATTGTTGCACTACAAGGTATTTCAAGCCCATAGTATTTTCTTAAAAAATTTACTGCCTTTGGCTCAATGTTTTTTGGAAAGGCATGTGTGTGGATATCTATTATATGTTTCATTTGATCATCTCCATGGTTAAAGTTTATCCATAATGTATAATATCATATTATTACTATGTGCAAGTTGTTTTTTTAAAAATAAAGGATTTTTATATTGAATAGCGAAATAAAATATACTAGGAAGGAGTGGCGATGTTGATCAGAAAAAAAGTAGTCCTATGGAGCATCTTAGGATTGGTAATATTCATTGCACTATTATTTGTACTATATTTATGGTTTATGCTTACACCAAAGATAAAAATGCCAAATAATATCTTTGATGTTCATTTCAGCAGCGTCTTTTCCGATATCCAAAAGGGATATAAATTTGAACATAGAAAGGCGTATATCTATAAAGATAGTGCAAAGCCGTTTACTGTTACTTTTTCCAATAAAGGGGAGCTATTGAGGCTCGATTTTGATATGGCAGTAGAAAAACGTGAGGATGGTTATGACGTTTATCATTTCTCATATTATGCAAACAAGAGTTATATCATGGGGGAAAAAATTGCTGAAAAGGGTAAAAAGAACGATAAGAATGTATTGTTGAAGTTGCCCGCATATAAGATGTTTGAAAAACTTGATGATTATGCCGTGTTTAACTGGACCCAGTTGGCTCCTGGTACAGGGGATATATATGAGGCCTTTGTATGGAATTTACTAGATGAAGGGACGGAGGTGAAAAATCAAATCATACCGGAGGGATATGTTATTAAGGAACCTCCTGCAACGAATATACAATATACCGGTGTAGGTCGGCAAAAAACCGTACTTTGTGATCAAAAGGAGTGTTTGGAAATAGAAAAGGATAAAGCAGAAATATTGGACAAACCGGCTATAGTGCTGACTATAGTGCCCCTAAAGCTTCAGGACGATGTTTATAGTGGTACTGCACAGGTCAATATAGTTGGGATTTTGGAATAAAATCTTGTAATTAGGTTAAATTTTTAGTAAAATCATTCTTATAAAATGAAAAACAGTAGAATAGTAAAAATTACAGCAAGGAGGAAAATAGGTGTATATTGTATTATTAGGCCCTCCAGGTTCCGGAAAAGGGACACAGGGGCAGATTCTAGCAAAACGATTTGGTCTTAACCACCTATCTACTGGAGATCTTTTTAGGGCGATATTGGGCGACGAGGACCACCCATTATATCCTAAAGTGCAGGTGGTAAAAGAGGGTAAATTGGTATCTGATGATGTGGTAAATCTGGTGGTAGAGGACGCCCTAAATAAAGAGGAATATGAAAGTGGCGTGATATTCGACGGATATCCAAGGACAGTAGCACAGGCTGAGGCCTTAGATGATATGCTATCTTCTAGGGATAGAAAAGTAGATATGGTAATAGACTTTGATGTAACCGAAGAGGTGCTTTTAGATAGGTTATTGGGCAGAAGGGTGTGCTCTAGCTGTAAGGGTGTTTTCCATAAAAAGCAAGGGTATGATAAGTGCCCCAAGTGCGGTGGAAAGCTTATTACGCGGGATGATGATAATGAAGAAACTATAAAGGAACGTTTTGAGGAGTATAAGAATAAGACTGCTCCCCTTCAACAATATTATAAATCGGGAGATTCAAAATATATCTGCATAATGGTGGATGATGTGGACAAAACGCCTGACGATATACAAAAACAGATAATAGACAAGATTTAACATAAAACCGTGATGCCCGGCACCACGGTTTTTTACTAAGGAGTTATTATTTATGAAAATATTTGCAATAAGTGATTTGCATTTATCCGGTTCCAATCCTAAACCCATGGACATCTTTGGTTCCCATTGGCAGGGACATTGGGATAAGATAAAGGCAAGCTGGCAATCAAAAGTAAGACCAGAGGATATAGTGCTTATACCAGGTGATATTAGCTGGGCCATGAATTTGGGAGAGGCAATAATGGATCTAAATGAGATAGGTGCCATGCCCGGGCGGAAAATACTCATGAAGGGTAATCATGATTACTGGTGGAGTTCTATATCAAGGGTGCGCAATGCTCTCCCGCCTAATATGTACGCCATACAAAATGACTATTTAGAGCTCGACGGTCTTGTGTTTTGTGGGACTAGGGGCTGGACTGCACCTGGCGGTAAGGATTATACAGAGCACGACCAAAAGATATTTGAGAGGGAGCTAAACAGGCTTATACTATCCCTTAAGGATATACCTATGGATAAGGAGATCATAATGATGTTCCACTATCCACCCTTCGATGATAGGGGTAAAAAGACAAAGATTATGGATATAATAGAGGGTTATCCCATAAAACATATACTGTTTGGGCATTTACATGGTGATAGCCTAAACAATGTGACGGAAGGATTGATAGATGGAATAAACTATCATCTGGTATCATGTGATTATTTAAATTTTGAACTAAAATTGATAATGGAGGTATAGATGTATTAGGGGAGGGTGGGGTGTATGTTACTTGACAAGAAGCAGCAGGAGATATTGAACTTGCCCATAAACAGCAAGGTAATTATAAAGGGATGCGTAGGCAGCGGTAAGACCACCGTTTTGAAGGAGCGGTATCTAAAATTGATACGAGATGGACTTGATTCATCAAGGATACTGGTGATGGTTTTAAACAGGGGCCAATCTCTTATATGGCAGGAAGAAGTGGATGATATGGTTCCAGGTGAGGTTATGCGTACTTCCTACTTTGGTTTTGTACAAAGGGAAGTGAGGACTTACTGGCCCGTAGTGCTTAATGTTTGCTCAAAAATAAGGCGACATGATATAGAGCCTAATTATCTTTCTTTTGAGGCTGCCCAACATTTGATGAATCAGACCATAGATAGGTACAGGGAACGGGGTTTTTTACCTGACATATCGGCTCCATCCCACGATATAGGTATGCAGCTTATGAACGCATTGACAAGCGCTTCTCTGGCAAATATTCCATATAACCAGATAGGAACAAGGCTATATGGCGGTCGATATGATGCCAATCTTATGGATATGGCCCTATATGACCAGATGGATACAATAATAGAAGATTATATAAATAAGTGTCTGGAGTGCGGGTGTCTAGATTATGCAATGTCTGCTTACATATACAATGATATATTGCTAGGGGATGATGTATACCAAGCGTCCTTAAAAGATAGGTTTGATGCATTGTTAGTGGACAATTGTGAAGAGATGACACCTGCTGCTGCTAATTTGATAGATTTTTTGCTGTCAAATGTAAAAGATGCATTCTTCTCCTTTGGCTATGATGGGGGATATAGTAGATTCTACGGTGCCCACCCCGAGTATGTACTAAAGGTAATAGAACCTCAGTGTGCATCATTTTCCCTTGATAAGAGCTATACCTGTACACAATCCATGTGCCGTTTTGCAAGAGAATTTGGCGATGGCATAAAAACAGGGCTTATACCTTTTGTTCTTGTAAATACTGTTGATATAGAATGGGCTATAGATACGGATCTTCGTAGTGAAATGCTGGATAGAGTGGGATGTACTGTACAAAAGCTTGTTGATGAAGGGTATGATCCAAATGATATTGCTGTCATATCGCCTTTTGTGGATCCAGTGCTTGAGGGAGTATTACATAATTTCTTAAATGATAAGGGGATAGAAGTTGTAAACAGCACTAGGAGGCGTAGGGCCAAGGATAACAGTTTTATAAATGCCATGGTAACATTTGCTTCCATTGCCCATCCGGAGTATGAAATACTGCCAGATCGCAAGGATATAGGGGATGCAGTAGGTCTCATATTAGGTATTGATCCTATACGTGCGGATCTTCTTGCCCAGGCCATAGTCCGGGAAAAGCCTTATATGCTGCCTGCAGTAGAGGATATAGCATGGCGAGGACGCATAGGTATAGAAAATTCAAAAAAATATGCATATGTAAGGGAATGGCTTTTAGATTATATAAAAGGTCCTTTTATCCCAATAGATGGGTTTTTTAAGCGGATGTTTATGGATATATTGGTACCGCTTCCCCAATCTAGACAAAATATAAACTATTGTAAACAGCTTATAGATACTGCTTCAGCCTTTTTAGATAGCTTGTCAGCTATTGAGGATGAAAAAAAAGCAGGACGGGAGTTTATACTCACTATTTTAAAAGGGGCCAAGGGTGCAGAGACCATCTTGGATATGCAGGAGGTTATGGAGAGGGAAGGAGTGCTCCTTACGACGCCCATAAACTATCTATCCACATCTAGACATAAAAAGGTACAGATATGGTGTGATATAAGGAGCAATATTTGGCTCCCTAGGGATATAAAGGAGCTATTTAACCCTTATGTATTATCTGTTGACTGGGATATGGATGGGAGATTAACTCCAGATAAGGAAGAATATTTTGCCTTCGAGAAGCTATCTGTCATAGTAAAATCCCTGCTCTGTCGCTGTGGGGAGCGGGTTATACTATCATCTAGCAGGTATAATGGACAGGGATATGAAGAGGAAGGACTGCTTGCCATGTTTTGGGACAAGGCATTAAAGGGGAGGGACAGCTGATATGGACATATACTTACGTCCTGGACAGGATAGGGTTATGGAGTATGATGGGGGGTATTTGGCAGTTCCAAGTGTGCCAGGTGCCGGCAAGACTTTTATACTTACCCAGCTGGCTGTCAAGCTTATAAGGGAGACAGGAGAGAATATACTTATAGTTACATATATGAACAGTGCTGTTGCTAATTTTAAGCAGAGGATATCAAAAGCGTTGGAGGCGGAAGGCTTAAATCCAGTAGATGGATATGAGGTAATGACCCTCCATTCATTGGCAATGAAGATTATAAAGGAAAAGCCTGATAGGTTATTCATAAATGATGAATTTCAGATAGTGGATGAAAATGAACAAAAATCTATAATAACTGATGTATGTACTAGATTTATAGAGGAAAATACTAAAATGTTTTATTCACTTCTCCCGCCGACTTCACAGGTATCTAGCCATGAATACCGTAAGGCGGATATGAAGAAATGGTCAGATGCATTCATTCGGCTCGTGGGGCCATTTATATCCTATATAAAAGTTGCGGGATGGAGTCCGGATAAACTAGATGATGTATTAAATGAAAATGGACATTTCTTTATGCTCGACTGGTGTGCCGAGGTGTACAGGATGTATCAGGCAGAGCTTTCTATAAGGGGTGTGCTTGATTTTGATGATATACTGGCCAACGCCCTTTATGCATTGGAAAGATATCCTGATATATTGGAAAAATATCAAAATAGGTATGGATATATATTTGAAGATGAGGCTCAGGATAGCACTCCAATTCAGCAAAAGATGCTAATGCTTTTGTGTAAAACCCATGGTAATCTAGTGAGGGTTGGTGATGGCAATCAAGCCATAATGTCTACGTTTACGGCATCAGATCCAAAGCTGTTTAAAGACTTTTATAGCATGGATAGCACATGTATTCAACCCATATGGCTAGCTAGCAGGAGCTGTGAAAAAATAATTGATCTTGCCAATTATTTTGTATCATGGTCGAGGGAAAATGATGTCATTCCACCTGAATGCCTAGATGCGCTTGAGAATCAGTATATACAACCGGTTGATAGAACTGATCCCTACCCAAATCCTGTGCCTGAGGTCTATCCTTTGTGCTGTAGACAATTTCAAAATCTAGATGATGAGATGGATTTTGTAGCTCGATCGGTAGGTAAATTTATTAAAAAGCATCCGGATAAGACAGTAGCTGTATTGGTACCTAAAAACAGTTATATACAATTGCTCATAAAAAAACTTGAAAAAAAGGCAATCCCTTATAGGGAGCTTACAAGCTATCCAAAGGATAGGGCATATACCGCTAATGTAATAGGTGCATTTCTTGATTACCTATCCACCCCGTCCGATAATAAAAAGCTGCTTGATGTACTCAATTTTCTGCCTAAATTTGAAGACATAAAGGGTTCCCGTCATATACGTCAATTTTTGAGCAAGGCAAATCTAGAGGATATTTTTTATCCAATAGATTCTAAAATTGATGGAGATATGCTACCTAAACAGGTAATCGAAGAGGGATTGTGGGCTGAGTGGGAAAAATGGCAAGAGGTTTTCAAGGAACTCATGGAGATGTCTAGCAGTATGCCGGAATATTTAGTATTGCATATAGGAGAGAGGCTTGATTTTGACGAGCAGCAAATGGCCATAGCACAGAAAGTGGCAGGGGATATCAGATATTTCACAATGGCCAATCCTTCCTGGTCACTTAAGGATCTGGCGGAGGAGCTTAAAAATATAAAAAATTCATATAATTACTTTGCCGGCGTGGTATATGACATGGAAGGATATGAACCAAAGGCGGGAGAGGTGACTATAGCGACATATCATAAATCGAAAGGTCTTGAATGGGATGGTGTGTTTTTAACCTGTCTGAATACCGGTGATTTTCAGGCAAGGCTTGATGATCCTTTTATGGGTGATTTAAACATGCTCAGTGAAGAATATAAAAATGCTCCTGCTATAATACGGGCTGAGGTTGATCGATTAACGGGTAGGCGTAGTATAGATAATGCAATTATCCAGTCTAGGCTAGATACAATAGGTGAAAAGATGCGCCTATTGTATGTGGGGATTACAAGGGCAAAGATTAGCCTAGTAATCACAGCAAGTGGCAGTACATCTGCATATTACAATGTACTGGCGAAGTATATAAAATGGGATAAAACAAGGGCTTTAGGGGGAATGCATAATGAAAGATGATTTTTATTTTAGCCAGTATGCCCTAAATGAATTTAGACATTGTCCTTTGAAATTTAAGTATCGTTATATAGATGGATTATACTGGGATAATGATAAAGATGATGAGTTCAAGATGAGCATAGAAAAGGGCAAAAACTTTCATCTAATGGCCCAACGCTATTTTTTAGGTGTACCGGATAGCAATGCATATATGGAAGAATATGCTGAGCTGAATGAATGGATAGATGATTTAAAGCAATTTGTCCCAATAGATGATAGGGTTAGATATTTTCCAGAGTATGAGTTGCGGGTTAGGGATGAAAAAAGGATTAGGGCAAAATACGATCTTGTGGTAATAGACGAAATGGACAATATTACAATATATGATTGGAAGACCGAACATCATGAGTTATCTCCTAAATGGGCAAGGGCACAGCTTCAGACAAAGGTATATCTATATGTAATGGCAAAGGCGGGTGGACTGCTAACAGGAAGTGAAGTGGTGCCGGAACAGATAACCATGGTATATTGGCAGCCTGTATATGCTAAATATCCCATAAGGCTTCAATATTCAAAAGAACAGTTTGAAGATGACTATATATGCCTGAAAAGGCTCATAGATGAGATAGAACAGTTTGATTATGAGCTTTATGATATGACAGGCAGAGAAAAAAATTGTGAACGTTGTGAGTATTGTTATTTCTGTAATCAAAAAAAGGAGTAAAAGTTAAGGAAACATAGCAAATGTTATGAAAATATTAATACAACGTAATAGAATTGTAATAATTACAGAAAATCAGGTTTGCCCCCTTTAAGGACAAGGGTTATAATGATAAAAGCGAGAATAAAACTAGGGGGGACTGTTTTGAAAAAATTATCTAAAGTGGTATGCTGTGTATTGGCAATTGCCATCTGCTTGTTGGTATTAGCTGTAGACAGCACAGCTTATGCAGCTTCACTTCTGAGAGAAGGAAGTAGGGGCAATGAAGTAACAAAATTACAGCAGGTGTTATATAACAAAGGATACATAAAAAAATCTCATATAACTGGTTACTATGGTCCCATAACCAGGGAAGCAGTGAAGAAATTCCAAAGGGACAATGGTCTTAAGGCTGATGGTATAGTCGGAAAAAATACAAGTGCAAGGATGTTTAATTCATCTTCTGCAAGCTCAAGGGGTTCTGCAAGGGTTGAAGCAAATATAGGTTTAGATTCATCGCAAAACATTATAGATTTTGCAATGGGGTTTGTTGGCAAGCCATATCGTTATGGAGCTTCAGGCCCGAATGCATTCGATTGTTCTGGTTTTACTACATATGTGTATAAGAAATTTGGTGTAAAATTGCCAAGAAGTGCAAATTCCCAGGCCCATGGTTCATATGGTATGACCATATCAAAGAATCAACTAAGACCTGGAGATTTGGTATTTTTCAAAACCACATCTAATAATAACAATCCTGTAAATCATGCAGGTTTGTATATAGGGAATGGCAAGTTTATCCATGCATCTTCTTCTAAAAGAACAGGTGGCGTAAAGGTAAGTTCTTTAAATTCAGGATTCTATCAAAGATGCTTTAAATGGGGTAAAAGAATAGATAGATAAACTCAATAAAATATTAGGTATTAAGCACTATTTTTTGTATAAAAAATAGTGCTTTTTTAGTGCTCATAATATGCATCTAATCTTAAAATACTATCAAATCAAGTTTTTCATGGATGTATATGATTTGGGCATTTATATATTTTCATTCAAATAAATGCAGGAATTTTCTAAAAAATAAAGAAATAATAATAAAGTGGTTGAAAGTGGGGTAAAGTGGTGTCATAATAATATATAGGGGTGAGTTGGGACATGTTCATTGGGGAATACCAGCATACAATTGATGCAAAGGGCAGGATTATAATGCCTTCTAAATTCAGGGAGCAACTTGGAGATACCTTTGTAGTTACCAAGGGCCTTGATAATTGTCTGTTTGTATATCCCAATGATGAATGGATGGAACTTGAGAAAAAACTACGCACCTTACCCCTTACTAGCAAAGAAGCCCGTGCATTTACTAGATTTTTCTTTGCAGGGGCCACTGAATGTCAGCTGGACAAGCAGGGACGTATTCTTATCCCTGCCAATTTACGTAAACATGCTGCATTGGAGAAGGATGTAGTCATAATAGGCGTATCTTCACGTATAGAGATTTGGAGTAAGGATATGTGGGATGGCTATAATGAAGATGCAGATTTAGACCATGATGCAATAGTAGAGCACATGGCAGAGTTGGGTATTTAATAAAGTACATTGGAGGACTATATATGCAATTTAACCACACACCTGTCCTGTTGGATGAGGTACTTGAAATGTTAAAACCCCATCCAGGGGAGATCATGGTAGACGGTACGCTAGGCGGTGCTGGACATGCTATTGAGATAATAAAATCCGTTATTCCAGGGGGCAGGTTGATAGGTATAGATAGGGATACTAATGCACTTGAAGCAGCAGAGAAGAGGCTTAAAGATTTTGAAGGAAATTTTGTATTGCTACATGACAATTTTGTTCATATAAAGGATATATTATCTAGACTTGATATAAGTGGAATTGATGGAATGCTACTAGATTTGGGGGTATCATCCCATCAGCTAGATACGGCTGATAGGGGATTTACATATAAGGTGGACGTACCCCTTGATATGCGCATGGATCCGACCCAATCATTTAGTGCTTGGAATGTGGTAAATGAGTATTCTGTTAGGGAACTGACTAGGGTTATAAGGGAATATGGCGAGGAGAGATGGGCATCACGTATAGCTAAATTTATCGTAGATAGCAGACCGGTAGATACTACAGGGGAGTTAGTGGATATTATAAAAGCAGCTATACCCGCATCGGCAAGGCGAACTGGAGGGCATCCTGCAAAGCGAACTTTCCAGGCTATACGCATAGAAGTCAACGATGAACTAGGTATATTAAAACAGGCCATCACAGATGCAGTAGATGTGCTAAATCCAGGCGGAAGGTTGTGCATTATTACATTCCATTCTTTGGAGGACAGGTTGGTAAAGCAGACTTTTAGAATGCTAAAGAATCCTTGTACCTGTTCGCCTCAAGCACCCATATGTACCTGTGGTAAAAAACCTGTTGTAAATCTTATAAATAAAAAGCCAATAACATCTACACAGGAAGAATTAAATCTAAACCCTCGATCCCATAGTGCAAAACTTAGAGGATGTCAAAAGCTGCATAAAATATAAGGAGGCTGAATAAATTGTTAGTAGCGCAAGAACAGGAATATTTAGTAACTCAGGAAGACTGGCAGGAGGTTGAACGTCAAACGCGGCAAAATACTCAGCCGAGGCCAAAAAAAAGGGCAAAACCGAAGAATAGGGTAAAACCTATCATAACCTTGCTTTTAGTATTTAGTATGGCATGCTTAGTAGTGGTGCGCTATGCAAAGATATCCGAAAATCACCAAAAAATACTGGAGATGGAGGCAAATCTTAAAAAAAGCTATAGCGTTCAAGATGCACTAAAAGTAGAACTGGCCGAAGGCGGAGACCTAAACAATATTGAAAAAGTAGCCAAAGAAAATTTAGGTATGAATTATCCTGCAAAGGGTCAGATACAGATCGTTCAGCTTCCTGATAACAAGCAAGTTTCTAATAAAAATAGTGCAGGAAGTAATGCCAATCGGCAACATTCCATAAAAGATGTATTTACAAGGATTATAAGTTTTTTAGACTAGCAACCCTTATATGGGAGAGGGGGAGTTGTGTTTGACAGCGCCAAAGGTTACCAATAAAAAGAGGTTACTGTTTCTGCTTATGGGGGTAACCCTGATTTTTTTTATACTGATTGGACGTCTGGCTTACGTTCAACTGGTATGGGGTGTTGATCTGCAAAAGAAAGCATTGAGTCAATGGACCAGAGAACTACCTGTTGCACCTAAACGGGGTATTATCTATGATAGAAATGGTAATGTGCTGGCCCAGAGTGCCAGTGCTGAAACGGTGGCCGCACGGCCCAATCAGATAAAAGATCCTAAAAAGGCAGCTCAAATGCTGGCACCAGTACTAGAAATGCCTGAAGAAGATATTTATAAGAAGATATCCGATAAGAAAAAGTCTGAAGTATGGATTAAAAGGCAAATATCTAAAGAGATGGCTAATAAAGTTCGAGAACTGGATATAAAGGGAATAGTATTTACTGAGGAGAGCAAGCGCTATTATCCAAATAAAAATCTCGCATCACATATAATCGGATTTACTGGAGTTGATGGTGAAGGTCAGGAAGGTATAGAGCTGTTTTATGATAAGCAGCTTAAGGGATTTCAAGGTAAGATTGTGACAGAAACAGATGTAAGGGGGCGGACTTTGCCCTATAATGTAAGCAGATATATACCGCCTGAGAATGGTTGGAACTTGGTTTTAACCATAGATCAGACCATACAACATTTTGCTGAAAAGGCAGTAGCTGATGCCATGGAGCACTATAAAGCAAAAAAAGTGTATTGTATTATAATGGAGCCAAATACAGGTGAGATTTTGGCAATAGCCAATCGTCCTGATTTTGATCCAAATGATCCACCAAGAAACTTGGATTTTAATGAAATGCAAAAATATATAAAGAATATCTCTGTAAAGGATAATTTAGATCCTGGTTCTACATTTAAGATTTTAACTGCTGCATCAGGCCTTCAGGATGGTGTAGTAAGCCTTGATAGTACATTTGACTGTCCTGGGTATAAGATGGTGGATGGGCAGAGGATAAAGTGCTGGAAGGCGGGAGGTCATGGGCATGAGGATTTCAAAAAGGCAGTTCAAAACTCGTGTAACCCTGTTTTTATGGAGATTGCACTTAGATTGGGAACGGATAAGTTCTATAAATACATGGATGCCTTTGGACTAGGACAAAAAACGGGTATAGACATTTTAGGCGAGGAACAAGGGGTTGTAATGAACAAAAGCAGGGTGAAAAATGTAGATCTTGCACGTATGGGGTTTGGTCAGGCAATAGCGGTTACACCAATACAGCTTGTAAATGCTGTCTCTGCAGTTATAAATGGCGGCAATCTAATGGAACCCCATTTAGCCAAGGAATTTAAAGATGAAGAGGGAAATGTAATAGAGGAAATAAAGCCTAAAAAGGTAAGACAGGTAATTTCAGCTGAAAATTCTAGAATAATGTGTGATATATTGGAGAGTGTTGTATCGGAAGGCGGCGGCAAAAACGCATATATACCAGGGTATAGGATAGGTGGCAAGACAGGAACTGCCCAGAAGTATGGGGAAAATGGGAAGATAATGCAAGGTAAGCATATATCATCTTTTATAGGATTTGCACCTGCTGAGGCGCCACAGGTAGTAGTACTTTTTATGGTGGATGAGCCACAGACACCGGTTGATTTTGGAAGTGTAGTTGCAGCACCATATGTAAAGATGATATTGGAGGATACATTAAAATACCTAGAAGTAGAACCTATCTTTGATGAAGATACAGAGGAATATAGACAAATGGTAGAAGTACCAAATGTTATAGGATTGCCGCTAACTGAGGCTGCAAAACAGCTAAAGGATGCTAAACTTAACTATATTGGTGAGGAGACAGGTACTATCGTAGAAGACCAAATGCCAAAGCCGGGAGCAGAGGTAATGGTAGATACTACAGTGCTTTTATATATGAAAAGGGAAAATGCCCAAAATGCTGAACAGGGCGGGAGTGGGCGTGCAATAGTACCAGATCTAGCAGGAAAGTCCATAAGGGAGGCCAATCAGTTATTATCATCCGTAGGGCTTAAGATGACCATACAGGGAAGCGGTATTGCAGTATCGCAGCAGCCAGAGGCGGGAGAAGAGGTTGATAAAGGGAGCACTGTTACGGTAAAATTTGACGCTCCTGAGGAAGAATAGCCATATATTAGCATGGATTTCCATAAAGTGAGTATACTATAGATAATTCAAAAGATAATTCAAATTATTCCTATAATGGAGGAGCAACGATGAAACTTAATGATATATTGAGGGAAGTACCATATATTAAGGCAGATGGAGATTTAAATATAGATATACAGGGTTTACATTATGATTCACGAAAGGTTACCCCTAATTCAGTTTTCTTTTGCATAGAAGGCTTTAAAGTTGATGGGCATGAGTTTGCCGGCTCTGCTGTATCTAAGGGGGCAAGTGTAGTTGTGTTGAGAAGGGATATACCCCTTCCATATGATGTCACTAAGGTGTTTGTAGAGGATGTAAGGCATAGTATGGCCCTTTTTGCCTCGGCTTTTTATGGTCATCCTAGCGATGAATTGACTTTAATAGGTGTAACTGGTACTAATGGTAAGACTACAATTACATACATGATAAAATCCATACTTGAGAAAAGCGGTGAAGCAGTTGGCGTCATAGGTACTATTACAAATATGATAGGAAAAGATGTATTGCCATCGGAGCATACTACGCCTGAGTCTGTGGATCTACAGGCACTACTAAAGGAGATGGAAAATCGCGGTGTAGGTAAAGTGGCTATGGAAGTATCATCCCACTCCCTTAGTCTTGACAGGGTTATAGGATGCAATTTTGATGTGGGGATCTTTACTAATTTAACACAGGATCATCTGGACTTTCATGGTACGCTGGAGAATTATTTAAAGGCAAAGGCTAAACTATTTGATCTAAGCAAAACAGGTGTTATCAATATAGATGATAAAAGTGGACAGATAATACTCGAGGGCATAAAAGGGAAAAGTATCACCTATGGCATAGATAATCATGCCGATGTCATGGCTGAAAATATTAATATTACAGCTAAAGGTTCGGAATTTGACCTATGTATATTGAACAAGGATAAGGTACATATATCCCTTAATATACCAGGAGATTTTAGCGTATATAATGCACTAGCATCTGCTGCTGCCTGCCATGCAGTTGGCGTACCCACACAGGATATAAAGGATGGATTGGAAAATTTACAAGGTGTGCCTGGTAGATTTGAGCTATTAAATATCAATACACCATATTCCGTTATTGTGGATTATGCCCATACACCAGATGGTCTGAAGAATATATTAGAGACTGCCAGGAATATAACAGAGGGGAGACTCATTACTCTGTTTGGCTGTGGAGGCGATAGGGACGCAAAGAAGCGACCAATCATGGGAGAGATGGCAGGTAAATTTTCAGATCTGTGCATAGTGACATCTGACAATCCTAGGACAGAGGAGCCTATGGCTATTATTAAGGACATACTGCCTGGTATAGATAGGACAGGTTGTCCATATGTTGTCATTGAAAACAGGCGGGAGGCAATATCCTATGCCCTTAAACATGCTCAGCCGGGAGATGTTGTAATATTGGCAGGGAAGGGACATGAAACATATCAGATTTTAAAAGATCGTACCATACACTTCGATGAAAAGGAGATAGTATCTGAGCTGTTAGGGAGGGATACTGAATGATGCCACTAAGCATAGGAGATATAGTAGGAGCAGTAGGCGGGAGACTGGTTCAGGGTAATCCCGAAAATACTATAAATGGCGTTAGCATTGATAGTAGAAATATAGAAAAGGGAAATCTTTTTATCCCCATTGTAGGAGAGAGATTTGATGGGCATGATTTTTTAGATCAGGCTGTAGATAAGGGTGCTGGAGCTATATTGACAGCACAGGATGTATCAATGCCCACCTCCATATCTGTCATAAGAGTAAGGGATACTAGAGAGGCATTGTGGAAATTAGCGGCATATTATAGAAGCCTATTTGATATACCCATCATCTCCATAACGGGTAGCAATGGAAAAACGACGACTAAGGATATGATATATGCTGTTTTAAGTAGTAAATATAAAGTGCTTAAAACACAGGGGAATTTTAATAATGATATAGGTATGCCACTTACCATCTTCAATCTGGATAACAGCTATCAAATGGCAGTGTTGGAGATGGGGATGAGTGGTTTTGGGGAAATAGATAGACTAGCACGTATTGCAAGACCAAAAGTAGGGGTAATAACAAATATAGGATTATCTCATATTGAAAAGCTTGGCAGTCAGGAGAATATACTTAAGGCAAAGATGGAAATTTTAAACTACTTCGAAGATGATTGTATCGCCATATTAAATGGGGATGATAGATTGCTTTTGAGTATAAAAAAAGAAAAATTACCATTTAGATTAGAATATGTGGGCACAACCCCCAATGCAGATATAGTTGCCGAGAATATAGTAATAAAAGGTGAAGAAGGTATAGCATATGATATGCATATGGGAGATACATCATATAATATAAGTCTTAAGGTACCAGGGGTACATAATGTATATAATAGTCTCATGGCTATTGCAACGGGGCTTATTTTTGATGTACCAATGTCCCTTATACAAGAGGCGTTGGAGAATTTTGAAACGGGAGATATGCGCCTTAATGTATTTAATACACAGGATGGTATAAAGGTTATTGACGATGTATATAATGCCAGTCCTGCTTCTATGAAGGCAGCAATCGATATTTTACATGACTTTAAAGGACAAAGGAAAATAGCTATTTTAGGTGATATGCTGGAGATGGGTGAATATGCTCAAGGAGGGCATAGGGAAGTGGGAAAATATCTGGCTGAAAAAGGTATAGATATTCTTATTACCAAGGGAGATCTTAGTGAGTTTATAGGTAGGCAGGCAAAAGATGATGGAATGTCAGAGCAATACATACACCATTTAAAATGTAATAAAGATGTAATAAACTTATTACGCACGCTGGTAAAAGAAGGGGATACTATATTAGTGAAGGGTTCTCGTGGTATGAAGATGGAAGAGATTGTGCAATATTTTAGCAAGGGGAGGCAGTAAAATGCAGCAAATTATATATGCAATAATCCTGGCTTTTGCACTCACGCTAGTATTTGGAGTGCCAATAATTCCTGCTCTTAGAAGGCTCAAAGTGGGACAGCATGTAAGGGGAGAAGGGCCTAAGACTCACTACAAAAAAGAAGGTACTCCTACAATGGGAGGCATTATATTTTTAATACCACTGGCATTGTCTTCTTTGATTTTGGCAAGGCATAGTTTAGACTATATAGTGGTAGCAGTGGTTGTAACATTGGCCTTTGGCCTTATAGGATTTCTAGATGATTATATAAAGATAGTAAAAAAACGTTCGCTTGGGCTTAAAGCCTATCAAAAGATAATAGCCCAAATAGGTGTTGCCGTTATATTTGCATTATATGCATATAATAACCCAAATGTGGGTAGTAAAATTTATATACCCTTTAGCCAAAATGAATGGGATCTTGGGGTATGGTATGTACCTTTTATTGTATTTGTAATAATAGGTACGGTGAATAGCACTAACTTAACTGATGGATTGGATGGATTGGCAGCAGGAGTTACCTTAGTAGTATCCTCTGCTTTTAGCATAATAGCGTATTTTGCTGGCTCTAAGGCGATGGATGAGGGATTGGCGTATTTGGGAGCAAATTATCAAAATCTCGCAGTGTTTGCAGGTGCCCTTTTAGGGGCCTGTATGGGTTTTTTGAAGTATAATGCATACCCTGCTCAGGTTTTTATGGGGGATACAGGGTCCATAGGTATAGGAGGTGCCATAGTAGCGCTGGCAGTACTGCTTAAAATTCCCCTATTTTTACCCATATTAGGTGGGGTATATATGATAGAGGCCATATCGGTGATAATTCAAGTGGTATCGTTTAAAAAGACCGGTAAAAGGGTATTTAAGATGGCCCCTCTTCACCATCATTTTGAGCTTAAAGGTATACATGAAACAAAGGTAGTTACAATGTTCATAATGGCAGCCATAGTTTTATGCCTAGTAGGATTGCTAGCGGTATAGGAGGAATGTAGTTGAAGGGATTAAATGATATAAAGGACAAAAAAGTTTTGGTAGTAGGTATGGCACGAAGTGGAGTATCAGCAGCTAGGGTACTTAAAGGACTTGGTTGCCGTGTCATTGCCAATGATATAAAAAAAACTGATGAATTAAGGGATGTAGAGCAGGAGCTGGGTCCATTGGGGATAGAGCTGTACTTTGGAGTACAACCTGATGATATTGTAGAACAGATGGATATGGTGGTTATAAGTCCAGGTGTACCCATATACACCCCTTTCGTTCAAAAAGCAAAGGAAAATGGTATAGAGGTCATAAGCGAGGTGGAATTGGCGTATAGATTGTGTAGTGCGCCGATAGTTGCAATTACCGGCACCAACGGAAAGACTACTACCACCTCCCTGATTGGTGAAATATTAAAAAATGCCCATATGAATACATATATAGTGGGCAATATTGGCAAACCATTTGTGGCCCAGACTAAAAATATACAAGATGGGGACGTTGTAGTTGCTGAAATAAGTAGCTTTCAACTGGAAGGTATAAAATATTTTAAACCTAAAATTTCAGTTATATTAAATATTACACCTGATCATCTGAATAGGCATAAAACAATGGAAAACTACATAAATACAAAGGCGAAGATATTTAAAAATGCCAATGAAAATGACTATGTAGTGCTAAATAGTGACAACTCCCTATCAGCTAGTTTAGATGACAGAACAAAGGGTAAGGTATTATTTTTTAGCAGTAGTAAGGTATTAGATAGGGGGGCTTGGGTACAAGATGGTATGGTAATAGTAGATGTGGGAAATGGTAAAAAAACTGTATGCCATGTGGACGATATATTCATTCCTGGTAGGCATAATCTAGAAAATGCACTGGCTGCTGTCTTAGTTACCAGTATACTAGGAGTTGATACTAAAACTATCAAAAGTACCTTGAAGAGTTTTAAGGGAGTGGAACATAGGATAGAATTTGTCGATGATATAGAAGAAATAAAATTCTATAATGATTCCAAGGGAACCAATCCTGATGCCTCTATAAAGGCTATACAAGCTATGAAGGGGCCTACCGTCCTCATAGCAGGAGGAATGGATAAGGGTTTGGATTTTTCGGATTTTATTGATGCATTCGATGATATCATAACTGATATGGTGGTATTGGGAGAAACAAAGGATAAACTTATCCAATCAGCATCCGATAAGGGTTTTCACAATGTATACAAAGTGGAAACTTTAGAACAGGCCGTTTTAAAAGCTTACGATCTGGCAGTGCCAGGGGGCAATGTACTATTATCTCCCGCCTGTGCCAGCTGGGATATGTTCAAGGATTATGAGGAGAGGGGTAGGATATTCAAAGCGGCCGTAAAAGCGTTGAGGAGGTAGTTGGATGGGAAGGAAGGGTACAAAGAAGAAATATCCTAAAAAGAAAATTGATTATCCAATATTTATTATAACCTTGACGTTGGTATGTATTGGCGTAGTTATGGTGTTTAGTGCTAGTTATTATTATGCTAACCAAAAATTTGGGGATAGCTATTATTTTTTTAAACGCCAGGGCATGTGGGCTATAGTTGGGTTATGTGGAATGATATTTATGGCCAATTTTGACTATTGGAAGTTAAAAAAGTTTTCAAAGCCCCTACTGCTTATCAGTATTGCCATGCTAGTTGCAGTATTACTTATAGGTGATGAAAAAAACAATGCTACAAGATGGCTTAGTATAGGTAAATTAAGTGTGCAGCCTTCAGAAGTGGCTAAATTATCCCTTATAGTATATATGTCTGAAAGTATGTCCAGAAGGCAGAAAAAATTGAAATCCTTCTGGCAGGGTATTGTGCCCTATCTTTTAGTAACTGGCGTATTCTTTGTACTTATAATCAAACAGCCAAATCTCAGTACTGCCGGCACCCTTGTTATACTTACATTTATAATGATGTTTGTAGCAGGATGCAGCATGAAGCATCTTTGGGGTCTGGTGGGGTTAGGAGCATTGGGAGCAGCAGCACTGATACTCCGTCCTGGAGACAAGGAGGGCGGAAGATATTGGTATAAAAGATATATAGCATTTAAGGATCCTTGGGTAGATCCAAATGGTAAAGGATATCAGATAATTCAGTCATTGTATTCCTTGGGCTCAGGCGGTTGGTTTGGTATGGGGTTAGGTGAGAGCAGACAAAAATATCTCTATCTGCCCTATTCTGAAACGGATTTTATATTTGCAGTTATAGGAGAAGAATTGGGTTTTATAGGTGCTACTATAATTATGCTTCTATTTTTAATACTTATATGGAGAGGGATTCGTGTAGCCATATCGGCACCTGATTTATTTGGTAGTCTGTTAGCGACAGGTATTATATCCATGATAGCCATACAGGTAAGCATAAATATTGCAGTTGTCACAAAATCCATGCCTCCAACTGGGGTGCCCCTGCCATTTATAAGCTATGGAGGTTCGTCATTATTTTTGTTTATGTCGAGTATTGGGGTGCTTTTGAATATATCAAAATACATCAAGGCAAACTAATCGTTATGTAGGCTGCACCTTGTTTAAATGTCACACCTGTTTTTAGATCTGCATAATATGATAATGTGATATGAAAAGTTTTAAAGAGAGGTGTAAGCCTTGGATAGATATATAATAAATGGAGGCAATAAATTAAATGGTATAGTCCGAGTGGATGGAGCCAAAAATGCAATACTGCCCATACTAGCGAGTGTAGCCCTTACCGATAAACAGGTGATACTTCATGATTGTCCACAGCTTTCAGACGTGAATGATATGCTATCTATACTTAAAAGTATGGGATGTAAAATAAAACGGGAAGGCCACACTATAATATTGGATCCTTCTGGTATCAATGAATGGAGAATACCCGATTACTATGTAAAAAAGATACGTTCTTCAATAGTAATATTAGGGGCTGTCCTAGGACGTATGGGGAAATCCGGTATTACATACCCAGGTGGTTGTGAAATTGGACAAAGGCCCATAGATCTCCATCTAAAAGGTCTTAGAAAATTGGGAGTAGAAATAGATGATTCCTATGGCTATCTTAATTGTACAGTAGATACATTAAGGGGAGCTGATATACATCTTGATTATCCGAGTGTAGGTGCTACTGAAAATATAATGTTGGCAGCTTCAAAGGCAAAGGGTACCACTGTAATAAGAAATGCTGCTAAAGAACCAGAGATAGTAGATCTCCAGGACTTCATAAATGCAATGGGCGGCAGGATAGGTGGTGCAGGAACTGATACAGTAGTCATAGAAGGCGTAAAGGCATTTAAACCGGTGGAATATAGGGTAATACCTGATAGAATAGCGACAGGTACCTTTATGGTAGCAGCTGCTATAACCGGTGGAGATGTATTCATTGATAATGTTATAGAATCCCATGTGCAATCTATTATATACAAGTTGAGGGAGACAGGGTGTGGGGTGCTTTTACAGGATAATGGGATAAGGGTAAAATCTATACCGGAGCTTAAGGCAATAGATCATACAAAGACACTTCCATATCCCGGATTTCCTTCCGATATGCAGGCCCCCCTTATGGCAATGCTTACAAGGTGTAATGGTACCAGTATAGTAACGGAAAATATATTCGAAAATAGATATAAACATGTTCCGGAGCTTAAAAAGATGGGCGCAAATATAAGGGTGGAAAGCAATACGGCAATAATACAGGGTGTAGACATGCTAATGGGTGCTCGGATGGAGGCTACTGATCTAAGGGGAGGTGCCGCATTGGTAATTGCAGCATTAGATGCACAGGGTGCTAGTGAGATAGGTAATATAAATCATATAGATAGAGGATATGAAGGGTTAGAATGTAAGCTGAAGGGGTTAGGTGCTAAGATAGAACGTATTAAAGGATAGGTTATTTTGTTGGGGTGATTTTATGAGAAGGAAGCGAAGAGGAAAGGGTATACTAATATTTCTGGTTCTACTCATGCTAGTGGCTGCGGTAGGCTTTTTAAGTACGGAATTTTTTCAAATAAGGAGTATAACTGCATATGGACAAAAGACTATATCAGCTGATGATATTAGTACCTTAAGTGGTATTCCAATAGGAGAAAATATCTTTAAATTAGATAAGAGCTTGGCAAAGGAACGGATAGAATCCAATCCATTCCTTAAGGTAATAGATATAAGGAGAAATTATCCCGATAAAGTGGTCATCGAAGTATCTGAACGTACTGCGTGTGCTGTTATTCCCTATTTGGGCAGTAATATAATAATAGACCCTGAAGGGATAATATTGGGTGTAGTAGATGCTTCCGATGGCCATGACTATCCTACAATAACTGATATATATATCAAAAGTTTTGTAGTGGGACAACCTATAAATTGTGGAGATGATTATCAGTTAAAGGCTCTTCAGCGCATTTTAGAGGAGATAGATAAGGAGCAGATAGGTGGAGAAATAGTGGAAATAAATATGAAAAACTCAGATGATATATATATGACCTCAAGAGCTGGATTGGTTATAAGGATAGGACAGGCAATCGATATACCTAAAAAGCTAAGATGGCTTAAATCTCAAGAATTTATACAGCTAAATAATAGTGATATTAAAGGTATGTTAGATGTAACCATTCCAAACAAGGCTATATATACACCTATTAAAGAAGAAAACAAAGAAAACAAAGACGATGGTAATAGAGGTGAGACCCATGAATAAAAAGATAGGTGGACAAATAGCAATACTGTTAGTTAGCATAATACTGGGTCTTATGTTAGCGTCCCAGTTTAAAAATGTCCAAAGGGTAGGGGGCAATGTTTCACTGCAGCGTACCCAGGAACTAACCAGTGAAATACAAAAATTAAAACAAGAAAATGATGCCATATCAAAACAGCTTAGGGAATATGAAAAGAGTATTTGGGAGTATGAAAACGCAGCACAGGATGATGGTAAGGTGTCTGAAACGCTCCATAAGGAGCTGGATCGCGCCAGAATGCTTGCAGGTTTTAATGATCTGCAGGGATCGGGAGTGATTGTAACCGTAAAGCCCTACACATACCAATCGGAATTTGGTGATACCCAAATAGTTTCCAATGTAAACTATGAAGACCTTTTGAAGTTGATAAATGAATTAAATGCTGCCGGGGCTGAGGCTATTTCTGTAAACAATGAACGTATAATATCAACTAGCGAGATCCGAAATGCAGGTGATTATATAGTGATAAATACCAATAGATATTCCATACCATTTGAAATAAAAGCAATAGGTAATCCTGAAACTCTGGAAGCTGCCTTAAAACTATTAGGCGGTGTGGCTGATGAATTATCGACAGTGCTTGATATAGAGATAAAAAGATCTGATAATATTAAAGTGTTGAAATATACCAGGCCAATGCAATTTGAATATGCAAAGCCTGTACAGGAAAATAAATAGGGGCATGATAAATCATGAATAAAAAGGATGCCAGAGTAATTTCAGTGATATGTGTCTTTCTAGGTTTATTACTATATATAACGTTTACAGACGGTGGGACGGGAGTAAATATGGAAGATACCACTGGTATAAAAAAATTAGAAGGTCTTATAAATGAACAAGAGGCGCTAAAGGCTCAGCATGATAAACTTTTGGATAAGCGTACTGAATATGAAAAAAAGATGGATGCTTTAGAGGAACAGGCCGCCCATCAAAGTAGCTTTGGACAGGATATAAAGGCTGAAATAATAAATGCCAGGATGGTAGCAGGCCTTATGGATGTACATGGTCCAGGTATTGAAATATTGCTAAATGATCGCAAGCGGGATGATGTAATACTCAGAAATCCAGATATGATTTCAAATTATATAGTTCATGATAGCGATTTATTAAATATAGTAAATGAATTGAGGGCGGCAGGAGCAGAAGCCATATCCATTAACGATACTAGGATAATTGAAACATCCAGGATAAGTTGTGGTGGACCGACTATAAATATTGGTAGTCAAAATAGATTTGCACCGCCCTTTATAATAAAAGCAATAGGTAATCCCGATGAACTGGCCTCCGTATTCCAGCGAGAAGATAGTATTTATAAGGTACTTATGGACTGGGGGCTGGAATTTCATATAAAAAAGGTTGAAGATATAAGGGTACCAGCCAATTATGGCAGTGTTTGGTATCAATATGCAAAGATAGTGGAAGAAGGTGATTAAAAATGTGGTTGACCATTATTGGAATAGTTATAGGTATAGTACTAGGTATGGTACTGCCAATAAGTGTTCCAATAGCTTACTCGTCATATATGTCTATTGCTGTGCTAGCTGCATTGGACTCAGTGTTTGGCGGTATAAGGGCAAGTCTTGAGGGCAATTTTGAGACAGATGTATTTATTTCAGGTTTCTTTGGAAATGCCTTTTTGGCAGCTGGATTGGCTTATCTAGGAGACAGGTTAGATGTACCTATATATTTGGCCGCAATATTTGCCTTTGGTACAAGATTATTTAACAACTTTGCCGTACTTAGACGCCATTTTCTAAGTTACCTTCGAGATAAATCGTTCCTAGATGATGAAAAATAGTGCTATAAAATGATTTTAATTTCATCAAATTTATGATAACATATGCTTATAATATGTTTTCGCTTAACGGCTTTTGAAAAGGGGTAGGGGACATTGAATGAATATGTTGCAGCTATAGATTTTGGTACTACTAAATTAGTTATAATAGTAGGATATATGAATAAAGAGGGCAGGCTAGAAGTGGTAGGAATGGGCAATATCCCATATGGAGATGCTGTGCATTATGACTGGGATAATATAAGCAGTATTACCCCCTTTTTATCCCAGGCAGTTAAGCATGTACAAGGTATGACTGGCCACTCAATATGCAAGGTGATATTAGGTATCCCAGGATATTACTGTGGACTGATGCTAAATAACGGGAGGATATCTATAGGTGAAGGTACCGTATCGGAGGAGCACAGGGCACTTGTTGTAAAACAAGCTGCAAGCTATCATCTGCCTGGGAATTGGCAGGTTTTTAGGACTGTTCCTCATTTCTTTCGAGTAGATGATGGTCCTGCCATAGAGAATCCTATACATGTTACAGGCAACAGTCTAAAAGTACAGGCATCCCTTGTATGTGTGAAGAGTACTTTTGCTGAACAGGCAGCGGCACTGCTTGGGCAGTATGATATTGAGGTTGATTATATAATGCCCACATTGCTATGTAGCGGTGATGCTATGCTTGCAGATCATGAAAAGAAAAATGGCAGTATATTTCTAGATATTGGAGGCAAATCCACTGATATTATAGTATATAAAGGTGGTGTGCCAATACATATGGATTGGTTGCCTGTTGGTGGTTGGAATATTACAAATGATTTATCCATAGGTCTGGATATTTCCATGGAGCAAGCTGAACGACTTAAAAGACAATGTGTATTGGGCATAGACCTGTCAAAAACTTTAAACGAGGGGGATATGATATTATCAGTTAGAACAGACGATGGCATAAAGGATATATCCATGCTGAATGTACAGCAGATAATGGAATGGAGAATACAGGAAATAATGGAACTTGTACAAAAGAGTATAAAAGAAAACAGCTCCATATCCCTAGATGATGGATATACCTGTGTCCTTACCGGTGGTGGTGTAGCCACTATAAGGGGGGCAAGGGATTTTACTTCAGGGTTGCTTGGTTGCCCAGTAAGAATTGGACAAGCAGGTATAGCAGGGGCATCTAATGCGGCAAGTCTGTCAAGTGTATATTGTTTACTTAAAGATTATGAGCAAAATTATGAAAATGTCGAATACCAGGATGATGAAAAAGAGCTCAGTTTTATGGGCAGAATAATAGAATGGTTTAAGAATTTCTTTTAACTAGTGAAGGGGAGGGTTTGTAGTGCTCGAATTTGAGGTGGACACAAATCAATTTGCGCAGATTAAGGTTGTAGGGGTAGGCGGAGGAGGCAACAATGCTGTTAATCGGATGATAGAGTTTGGACTTAAAGGTGTAGATTTTATTGCTGTAAATACAGACAAGCAGGCACTGTGCCTGTCAAAGGCTACTCAAAAGATACAAATAGGCGAAAAATTGACTAAAGGTTTAGGTGCAGGTGCCAATCCTGAAATAGGTCAAAAAGCGGCTGAGGAAAGCCATGATGAAATATACCAGGCTCTAAAAGGTGCAGATATGATATTTATAACTGCAGGTATGGGGGGAGGTACCGGTACAGGTGCAGCGCCCATAGTAGCCCAGGTAGCTGAGGAATTGGGAATTTTGACAGTAGGTGTAGTTACCAAGCCTTTCTTGTTTGAAGGGCGAAAACGGATGCAAAATGCAGAACAAGGAATTGAAATTTTAAAAGAAAAAGTCGATACTTTGATTACTATACCAAATGACAGACTACTTCAAGTGGTGGAGAGACGTACTTCAATGCTTGAAGCATTTAAAGTTGCTGATGATGTATTAAGACAGGGTGTTCAAGGTATCTCCGATCTTATTGCCGTACCTGGATTGGTTAATCTGGACTTTGCCGATGTAAGGACTATTATGAATGAAAAAGGATTGGCCCATATGGGAGTAGGCCGTTCAACCGGGGATAATCGTGCTACCGAAGCAGCTAAACAGGCAATACAAAGTCCCCTCCTTGAAACTACTATAGAAGGGGCTAGGGGTGTATTATTAAATATTACAGGTGGCGACAATCTGGGATTGTTTGAAGTCAATGAAGCAGCAGAACTGGTTGCCCAGGCTGCCCATCCTGATGCCAATATTATATTTGGTGCAGTGATAGATGAAAATCTAGATGATGAGATAGTTATAACTGTTATAGCCACTGGCTTTGATGACAAACCTTCTGCTCGGGTTGAAAAGAAAAAAGTAGAGCAAGTTATTGAAGCCGCAGTTACAAAGGATAACAGCGATGATTTAGATATCCCCACTTTTTTGAGGAGGGGCAGGTTAAAATAATCTGATATATTATTTAAATAAATATATTATATAAACCATATAAAAAAGGAAACGGTGATAAAACTGTGTTTTATTGTCGTTTCTTTTTTTTATATTAAGGCGCATTTCAACAAGTTTCTAGGAATAAGTATTATATAATAACATATAAAAACAGGTATAGGCAAAAGGGATGGGGAGTTATATGGTAACTGAATATAGGTATCTCGATATACTATGGCTAGATAATGTATTAATGAACTATATAATTCTATGGGTGACAGTCAAAGTATCAAAGATTAAATGTGTTTCCTGGAGGTTATGGGTATCAGCAGGCATAGGTGCATTATATGCGGTTTTTATATTTCTACCTCAGTTTCAAGCTATGCGGACCATTCCCCTAAAGATATGTTTATCATTAATAATGCTCCTTGCAGCCTTTGAATTTAATAATATAGGACAATTTATAAAGGTTCTAGCTTTTTTCTATTGCACCACCTTTATATTTGGTGGTGCAGCATTTGGAATATACTATTTTCTAGGTGAAGGGGTTCAGGTACAGGATGGTATATTCTATATAGAAAATTATCCTGTAAAAATTCTGGCCTTTGCATGTATTATAGTAATCACATTAGGGAGAAACTTGCGGGATTTTATGCGTAATCGTCTAAACCATCAGGAACTTTTATACACTATAGGTATATATTTCGATGGAGAAAAGGCTGAGGTTGAGGGTCTGTTGGATACGGGAAATGCACTATATGACCCAATTAGTCAAAATCCTGTAATAGTGGTGGAGTTTGCTGAGGTACGGCATATATTGCCCAGTGACATACAAGATATCTTTATAAAATCGAAGGAGAATGATTTGGAGTTTATTACAAAAACAGTAGCCAATTCATCTTGGATAGGGCGGTTTCGGATGATACCGTTTATGGCTCTAGGCAAGGAAAATGGCATGCTAATAGGTTTTAAACCTGATAAGGTAAGTATTTTGATGGACGGGGATTGGCAAGAGACAAGGGATATAATAATAGGAATATATGCCAGGCAATTGTCAAAGGACAGTGAATATCATGCCCTTATAAATCCGCAGCTTATTCAATAGTAAGGAGGTTATTATATGATTGGTTATAAAAAAATTTATATTATGTATAATAAGATGCTTATAAACATTATGCGCAAGATAAAGGGGCGAAACAAACCCCCCATATACTATATAAGCGGTAGTCAGGCCCTCCCGCCTCCACTTACAAACGAAGAGGAGCGGGAACTCATATCTCAACTTAGGGAAGGAAATAATGCAGTAAAAAGTACACTTATAGAGCGAAATCTAAGACTTGTTGTATATATTGCAAGGAAGTTTGAAAACACGGGTATAGGCGTGGAAGACCTTATATCCATAGGTACTATAGGACTTATAAAAGCGGTAAACACATTTGACCCAAATAAACGGATAAAGCTTGCAACCTATGCTTCACGGTGCATTGAAAATGAGATACTAATGTATTTGAGACGGAATGGCAAGAATAGAACTGAGATTTCATTTGACGAGCCCTTAAATATAGACTGGGACGGGAATGAATTATTATTATCCGATATATTGGGAACAGAAAGTGATCTGGTATATAAGTTTATCGAAGAACAGGTGGATAAGGAACTTTTAAAGATTGCCCTTGATAAGCTGCCAAATAGGGAGAGACGTATTATGGAGCTTAGATTTGGACTTTATGATGGTGAGGAAAAAACTCAAAAACAGGTGGCTGATATGCTTGGAATATCCCAATCCTACATATCAAGACTGGAAAAACGAATCATAAAAAGGTTAAAAAAGGAAATGAACCGTTTGGTTTGATATTGAATAAAAAACTCCGTCCAAGGTAATAATTTTTCTATGAGGGATATTTCTTAGTTAATAACAAAAATGTAAACGGATGGAGGATTTTGGCATGCAGAGCAATAAGGTTGAAATTTGTGGTGTAAACACATCTAAACTGCCTGTACTTACAAATGAGCAGATGAGGGAGCTATTTAAACGTATGCATGCCGGGGACAAAAGTGCCCGGGAGGAGTTTATTCAAGGTAATTTAAGGTTGGTACTTAGCGTTATTCAACGCTTTAATAATAGAGGGGAGCATATAGATGATCTTTTTCAGGTAGGTTGTATTGGACTTATAAAAGCTATTGATAATTTTGATCTTTCCCATAATGTAAAGTTTTCTACATATGCCGTACCTATGATAATTGGTGAGATTAGGCGTTATCTTCGGGATAACAATCCCATTCGGGTAAGTCGATCTCTAAGGGATATAGCATATAAGGCATTACAGGTAAGGGATCAAATGATAAGTAAGAATTCCAAGGAGCCTACCATATCAGAGATAGCCGAAGCCTTGGAGCTTCCTAGAGAAGAGGTGGTGTTCGCCCTCGATGCAATACAGGATCCGGTGTCATTATTTGAACCTATATATCATGACGGAGGAGATGCCATATATGTAATGGATCAGGTCAGTGATGAAAAGAATGTTGATGAGAACTGGCTTGAGGGTATTGCTTTAAGCGAAGCGATGGATAAGCTTAATGAACGGGAAAATCTCATACTCACCCTTAGATTCTTTGAAGGACGTACACAGATGGAGGTGGCTCAGGAGATTGGAATATCTCAGGCCCAGGTTTCCCGTTTGGAGAAATCAGCCCTTATCCATATGCGGAAATATATATAATGCGGCAAAAGGCCCGGGTGGAAAATCCCGGGTTTTTATATTTTTTACTCATTTTTTCATGTGGACTTGAATATATACTTACTATAGTTTAGCCTTTGAGGGGTGTTAAGCATGATAAATAAATCATCAGATTTCAGGCAAAAGGAAGTTATAAACATAAAGGATGGGAAGAAGCTTGGGTATATAGTGGATATGGAATTTGATTTGTATCAAGGGAGGGTTACTGCCATAGTGGTACCTGGCCCGTCAAAATTCTTAGGCTTTTTTAAAGGTGAGGGCGACATTGTAATACCATGGGAAAGGATAAAAAAGATAGGTGATGATGTAATATTGGTAGATGTAGACAATCTCCCGCCTGCCCATTAACTATTTGCCTTGTCAAATATGTGGACTAGCTACCACAAAACGTTTATAATAAGAGTATATAGATTTTAATGTAAGGAGCGGTGAAAATGGATGTAAAAGAGAGGGCTTTAAAACTGCATCAAGAGGCCAGGGGCAAGATTGAGGTAGTGAGTACGGTAAAGGTAGAATCTCTGGAAGATTTAGCCCTTGCCTATACTCCAGGTGTTGCTGAGCCATGCAAGGAAATCAGTTGCGATATGGACAAGGTATATAAATACACAAGAAAATGGAATTTAGTAGCTGTAGTTACAGATGGTAGTGCAGTTCTAGGTTTAGGTAATATAGGGCCAGAGGCCGGATTGCCTGTTATGGAAGGCAAGTCCGTATTATTTAAGACCTTTGGAGGAGTAGATGCCTTTCCCATATGTCTTGCTAGTCAAGACGTGGATGATATAGTGGAAACTGTTAAAATGATATCGCCTACTTTTGGTGGTATAAACCTTGAGGATATAGGGGCACCAAGATGTTTTGAAGTGGAGAGACGTCTAAAGGAAGAACTTGATATACCGGTATTTCATGACGATCAGCATGGTACTGCCATAGTTGTAGTAGCAGCCATGCTAAATGCATTAAAGATAGTAGGAAAGGATATACATGATATCTCTGTGGTGGTAAATGGAGCAGGTTCAGCTGGCATTGCTTGTACCAGACTGCTTATGAGTATGGGGCTGGAAGATGTGGTACTTTGCGATATAGACGGTGCTTTATACAAGGGCAAGGAAGGACTAAACTGGGCACAATCTGAAATGGCTGCTCTCACCAATAAAAAAATGAAAAAAGGTAGTTTATCCGATGTAATAAAGGGTGCCGATGTATTTATAGGGGTGTCAGGCCCCAATGTACTAACTCAAAATATGGTGCGAAGTATGAATAGGGATGCTATAATATTTGCAATGGCAAATCCAGTGCCTGAGATATACCCTGATGAGGCAAAAGCAGGAGGTGCCCGGGTGATTGGTACGGGACGATCCGATTTCCCAAATCAGATAAATAATGTTTTAGTCTTCCCAGGTATGTTTAGGGGTGCCTTAGATGTAAGGGCAAAAGAGATAAATGATGAAATGAAGATTGCAGCTGCCAAAGCCATCGCCGGTATAGTAAAGGATGATGAATTAAATGAGGAGTATATACTTCCAAATGCCATAGACAAGAGGATAAGTCAAAAGGTAGCAGAGGCTGTAGCAAAGGCTGCTAGGGATTCAGGAGTGGCAAGATTATGAAATGCCCTTTTTGTGGATATTTAGAGAGCAAGGTGGTAGACTCCCGACCAACGGACGAGGGATCTACTATTAGGCGAAGGCGGGAGTGTATAAACTGCAGTAAGAGGTTTACCACATATGAAAAGATAGAGCACCTTCCCCTCTTCATCATAAAGAAGGACGGGAGGCGTGAGGTATTTGACAGCAACAAGATAATGGCTGGGCTTTTAAAGGCATGTGAAAAGAGGCCTGTGGCAATAAAGGATCTTGAAGGTCTGGTAGGCGATGTGGAAAAGACACTATATAATTCTTTAGAGCAGGAGATAACGAGTGAGACTATAGGGCAGATGGTTATGGAGCGGCTAAAGGAACTTGATGAAGTGGCATATGTGAGATTTGCCTCTGTATATCGTCAATTTAAGGATATAAATACATTCATGAAGGAGCTTGAAAAACTTTTAAATGAAGAATGAGTTTAGATTAAAGAAAACTGAAAATATGTGGGGTATGTATATACCATCATTTGATAATACGGGAATTGTAAGGACTGGGTTTAGTACAAGGGTAGGGTCTGTTGACAAAGGGGATTCAAGCTCTACCCTTACTTTCTGTAATGGCATGGGAATATATCCAGAAGACATAGGATTTTGTGCCCAGATACATGGTAATAGGGTAGTAAAATGGGATAGCGAAGATACTAGATTTGCCGATGGCATTATGACCAATAAACCTAAGGTGGCATTGACTACATTTTATGCAGACTGCGTTCCACTGTTTTTTCTAGACAGGAGGAATAATGCTATAGCATTGAGTCATTCGGGATGGAAGGGAACAGTAGGAAATATAGCTAAAAATACACTATGTGCCATGAAAGGAGCATATGGGACACGACCTGAAGACTGCATGGTAGCTATAGGTCCATCCATAGGCAGATGTTGTTTTGAGGTAGACTATCCAGTAGCTGAGGCCTTTCATAATGCTTTTTCATTTGCTGCAGAGGTGATAGATAAAAAGGACAATGGTAAGTATCATATAGACCTTAAGCTATCTAATTTGCTGGCACTTAAGGAGGCGGGAGTACCAGAAGATAATATATATACTGCAAAATATTGTACAAAATGTAATCAGGATATATTCTTTTCCTATAGGGGAGAGAATGGTACTAAAAGTCGGATGGCAGCTGTTATTATGCTGCTGTGATATTTTGGAGATTAAGGGGCTCTGTAGGATGAATAAAAAACAGACAATTTTGGTAGTAGATGATGAGGAGCATATATTAGAGCTCTTACGATTTAATTTTGAAACTGAAGGTTTTAATGTGTTAACTGCGACTACGGGGGAAGAGGGTATTAGATTATGCAGTAAAAATCCCCCTGACATCATAATATTGGATATAATGCTGCCTGGTATGGATGGGTTAGAGGTATGTCGTATCTTGAAAGCAAGGGATGATACGAGATTTATACCTATTATTATGCTTACTGCAAAGGGAACGGAACTTGATAAAGTTATTGGACTGGAACTGGGGGCAGATGATTATGTCACTAAACCCTTTGGTATACGCGAACTTATAGCTAGGGTAAGGGCTCATCTAAGGCGTATGGATCTTCTTGATCATCCAAATAATACTATTATCGAAGTAGGTCCTATTGTGATGGATATATCTAGCTATGAAGTGTTCAAAAATGGTAAAAAGTTGGAGCTGACGCTGAAAGAATTTCAACTCTTAAGGATGTTGATAGAAAATATGGGCAGGGTATTAACTAGAGATACACTTTTAGATAATATCTGGGGCTATGGATATTATGGCGATACCCGTACTGTAGATGTGCATATAAGATATCTTAGAAAAAAACTGGGTGAGGATCTTGACTGTATAGAAACAATAAGGGGAGTTGGATATAAATTCAGTCTAAAAGGTGAAACATGATGCGTAAAAATATATTTATTACATATATAGTGCTTATAATTATATGCATATCCATAGTAGGTTTTTCCTCTCTAAGGATTACAAGGGATAATTATTTGGATACTATAGAGGACAGGCTTTTGGACAATGCCACAATAATAAGGGATTATATAGCGAGTAACTTAAACATGGATAAGCTTGATGTATTAACTAAAGAATTTGGTAAAAAGCTCAATGTTCGTGTAACAATAGTGGATAATAATGGTTTAGTACTTGCAGATTCTGATGCCGATATAAAAAAACTTGAAAATCACAGTGGACGCCCAGAGATAAGGGCGGCACTCCAAGGAAAACAAGGCAGGGAGATAAGATATAGCAGTACATTTGATACTGAGATGATGTATGTAGCCATCCCAATGGATGGCAAAGGCGCCATACGGGTGTCCATGGAGATAGAACATATAAAGACTAGCATAGTAAATGAAAGTAGAGGAATTTTACTAGCTCTTTTAATAGCTTCTGTAATAGCCATTGTGCAAGCCAATATTTTTTCTATACGGGTAACTAAACCTATAACCGATATTACCTATTTTGCCCAAGATATGGCCAGGGGTAATTTTGAACGGAGAATAAATATACACACTGGCAATGAGATAGAGACTTTGGCTTCAGCATTTAACATTATGGCTGATGAGCTTGATAAGAGAATGGGTGAGCTTAATGATAAGAATATAAAGATGGATGCAGTGCTATCTAGCATGATAAATGGCATAATAGCGCTAGATCAGGATAGGAAGATAATGCTTATAAACCCAACTGCGTATGCCATGTTTCAACTGGATTATGATATTGAGGGAAAAAATATATGTGAAGTAGTTAAAAATGAGGATATTAATAATCTTATCAATGGTTGCATATATCATGGTATAGAAGGTACGATAGAGGTTTTGTCGGGTAATTCAAAAAATAGCATATACAGGGTGACGGCCACCAATATAAATCATAATAGCATGCATGTAGGGGTTGTATTGCTTATCCAAGATATAACTGATATTAAACAGCTTGAGCAGATGCGTACTGAATTTATAGCAAATGTATCCCATGAGCTGAAGACGCCTGTAACCTCCATAAAGGGTTTTGTAGAGACGTTACAGCATATAGATATAGAGGATAGGAATACGAGAGAAAAATTTTTACATATTATAGATATGGAGGCCGATAGGCTCACAAGGCTCATAAACGATATTTTAAGCTTATCAGAATTGGAATGCAAGGACAGGGTAGTAATTGTTACAACTTTAGATATAGTAAATCTTATTGAACAAGTGGTAACTATCATGCAAAATCAGGCAGAGCAAAAAAGGATACAGCTCAAATTTAAATACTCCAATCCTGTTATATGGATGGAGGGTAATGGGGATGATCTAAGGCAGATGATGATAAACCTTATAGATAATGCCATAAAATATACTAGGGAAGGCGGGAGAGTGGACGTAGAAGTAGAGAGTTTATATGATCAGGTAGGTATATATGTAAAGGATAATGGTATAGGTATCTCCGAAGATCAGATGTCTAGGATATTTGAAAGGTTTTATAGGGTAGACAAAGGTCGATCTAGAAAGATGGGCGGCACTGGTTTGGGTCTTGCTATAGTAAAGCATATAGTAAAATCCATGGAAGGTAATATAGAGGTGGATAGTAAAGTAGGAGAAGGGACGAGTTTTTATATACATATTCCTAGATACCATAAAATACCATCTAAGGTTGATTAAAAAATTTGGCGAATGGGTATTGTAAAATGAAAAATACCATGATATAATGATGAAAAGTTAATAAAGGTAAACTTGATCTTTAAGGCAGTCCCGAGAGACTGGCAAGATTGTGATAATAGCTTTATCTTTTATCTAAGGGTGAAATTATGACTTCTTGCTGGTCGCAAGAAGTTTTTTTATGGGTTTTTATTGCAATCTAAGATGTTACCTTTTAAATCAGTACAGTGAGACTGAAAAAGAGGAGGTTTTTTTATGGTGGAAAATGTATGTACAGCTAGTGCAGCTAAAGCAAGTACTGGCACAAAGGTGAAAAACGGTTCAAAAAAGGTGATATTAGCCCTTCAGCACCTAATTGCCATGTTCGGAGCAACGGTACTTGTGCCAATGCTTACAGGACTTGATCCTTCAGTTGCTCTATTCTCAGCAGGTGTAGGTACCCTCATATTTCATCTATGTACAGAGGGTAAGGTACCAGTATTTTTAGGTTCATCCTTTGCATTTATTCCAGTTATCCTAACTGTAAAGGAATTATATAATGGTGATTTAGCATATGCCCAAGGAGGCATGATAATAGCAGGTCTTATATATGTAATAGTATCCCTATTCATTAAAAAGATAGGTGTGGAAAGGATACAAAAATATCTCCCGCCTCAAGTGGTAGGTCCCATGATAGTGGTTATAGGCTTAAACCTTATACCTAGTGCCATAGATATGGCTTCAAATAACTTCCTAATAGCAGGTATAACCCTTCTTGTTGCACTATCTATAAATATGTTTGTAAAGGGTTTTATAAAGCAACTTTCCATATTGATAGCAGTGGTTGTAGGATATATAATCTCATACTTTGCAGGCGCTGTAGATACAAGTGCTGTATCTCAGGCGGCATTCTTTTCAATACCAAATTTTCGCTTGCCAAAGTTTGATATTGGTGCCATTGCAATAATAGCTCCCGTAGTACTGGCGGTATTTATGGAACATATAGGAGATATAACTACAAACGGGCAGGTAGTGGGCAAAAATTTCATAGAAGATCCTGGTCTTAATAGAACTTTATTAGGTGATGGGTTGGCTACTATATTTGCAGGCATTGTTGGAGGTCCAGCAAATACTACCTATGGGGAAAATACCGGTGTACTTGCTATAACCAAGAATTATGATCCATCCATATTAAGGTTAGCTGCAGTTTTTGCAGTAGCTTTAGGGTTTATATCAAAAATAGGGGCGTTTTTAACTACAATACCCAAAGAGGTAATGGGTGGAATAAGCTTGATGTTATTTAGTATGATATCCCTTGTAGGTGTGCAGACCATAAAGAATAACAAGGTAAAGTTTAATGCTAGGAATGTAATAGTAATGGTTTCAATATTAGCATTGGGATTGGGAAGTAGCATAGTTGAAAAAAAATTCGGCATAACAATAGGCATACCAATAAATGAAGATATAAAAATTACAGGTTTGAGTTTTGCAGCATTAGTAGGAGTTATATTGAATGCAATATTAAATAGAAAAGGAACTGCTGAAAACTAGAATATAATAGATTCCCCCGATTAGTTGTTTTAAAGCAATTAGTCGGGGGATTTTTATATTTTGGTTACTATAGAAGTTTTAAAATGGCTAGAATTATCAATAGGACACCAGATAGCCATGACAGATCTATTCTAGATTTTTCTACAAATGTTCTGCCTAGCAATAATCCACTCCAAACAGCGATCATACCGAATACTAATGATAATATTAAAATTTGGATATAATTGATATCTACTAGACTACTTCCAAATCCCACAGCTAGCGAGTCCAAAGAAAGGGCTACTGCAAGATAAAAGGCTTCCTTTGAACTTAGATATTTTGAATTATCCACATCGGCCCTTGTTTCATCCACATATATGTTAATTATAAATTGCAGATCGAATACTCTGAATTTTACCATTTTCGATGGCCTCGATTTTTTCCTCAAATTACTCTTAACTATGCTTTCAAATAGATAATATATACCTAAGAATAGGAGTATAAAAAAACTTATTATAATGGTAATGTTTTCTGGTATAAAATGCTTTATTACAGATCCTAAAAAAAGGGATAAGCCTAGAAAAGCCGAGCATACCACATTTATAATGACGATTGATTTTATAGGCACTTTTATTTTACTTGTTCCATATGCAATACTAGCAACAAATGCATCGATGGATAGTACTGCGACCAGTAGCAGAGTCTCTAACATGACATCACTCCTTTAAGGCAATTTTACTATTAACATAGTATTCAAATGGGCATGTTTAGTTACCCCACATATGTATTTAACGTGCATTTAACATAGGCTTTATTTGTACTTAACACTGAACTTATATATTAGACTTGCAAATAAAATTAATTTTATGGAGGTATGAAATATGAAAAAATATGTGACCTTTTTGTTTGTTGTAATTTTAGTTACCGTCTCTATCAGTGGTTGTTCATCGGGTAAGGAGATAGGGGAATATTCATTTGGTGGCTCCACTACCTTAGAGCCCATTATTACATCTGCAATAGAGGTATTTGAACAAAAGCATGTTGGTGTAAAGCTTAGCTATGATGCACAGGGTTCTAGTGCAGGTATAAAAGGGGTAACAGATGGCATATATACCCTTGCTGGAGCATCAAGGGAGCTTAATGATGATGAAAAAGCCGAAGGCCTTGTAGAAAAAGCCATAGCATTAGATGGTATAGCTGTGATAGTAAATGGGGAGACGGGTATTGAAGACCTTACACTCTCTCAGGTAGCAGAGATTTTTTCTGGAGAGATAAGAAATTGGAAGGATATAGGCGGAAGTGATGTTCCCATAGTAGTAATAAACAGGGATGAAGCCTCAGGCACCAGATCTTCATTTAAGGAGTTGGTGTTAGATAAGGTATTTGGCAAGGATAAAGATACTCAGTTTATCGCTGAAGGTGTAGTAACAGATTCAAATGGTGATATGGTGGTTAAGGTAGGTACTACTCCAGGGGCTATAGGATACTGTGGATTAGGATATATAAACGAAGCAGTTACCAAGGGTGCCATAGCTATAAAAATTGATGGTGTGGAACCAACTGATGAGAATGTCCTTAATAATAGATTTCCTATAGCTCGCAAATTAAATGTAGTATCCAAGGGAGAGCTGCAAGGCGGGAGCGTTGAAAAACAATTTGTAGACTTTCTCCTTTCTGAGGAGGGCCAGGGTATAATATCTGAAAATGGCTTCATAGGGCTTAGATAAGGAGTGAAGAATTTGAGAAAAGGCTATCAGAAATATATGGAAGTTGTACTTTTTATATGTGCTTTTTTATCGGTAGCCATGGTAGTGATGATCATAGTATTTATATTTGGTGCAGGTCTTCCATTGTTTAAAAAAGTAGGATTAAGGGATTTTTTGTTTAGCACTAATTGGCTCCCAAGTTCCCGGACTAATCCAAGTTATGGCATACTCTCATTTATAATTGGTAGTTTGTATGTTACCTTTGGGGCTTTAATACTGGCTATTCCCCTGGGGCTTTTAACTGCCATATTTTTATCAGAGCTGGCTACCCCTAAGATGAATCGAATATTATGTAGTGCTGTGCAGCTTTTAGCAGGCATACCATCGGTCATATATGGTTTTTTTGGAGTAATGGTCATATCACCACAGATGAGGAAATGGTTTGGAGGTACCGGCTATGGGGTGTTATCCGCATCTATTGTATTGGCCATAATGATACTACCTACTATCATAAGCTTATCAGAGGTAGCTATTAGTTCGGTACCCAAAGGGTATAGGGAGGCTTCTTTGGCACTAGGTGCTTCAAAATGGCAAACCATAATGAAGGTGTTATTACCATCTGCCCGATCGGGTATATTTGCTGCCGTTGGTCTTGCAATGGGCAGGGCTGTAGGAGAAACAACAGCGGTACTTATGGTGGGAGGCAATGCACCTATAATGCCTGAGGGACTTACTTCGATGGTACGGACCTTGACCATGAACATTGCAACCGATATGGGATATGCATCGGGGATCCATAGGACTGCCCTTTTTGCTACAGGTGTTATTTTATTCTTATTTATAATGATACTCAACATATTTGTACAGCTCATGCAGAGGAAGGTGAATAAAAAGGAATGAAGGGAAAATATATTGTGTTAATAGCCTCACTCATTACTATTGGGATACTTATATCCATAATAGGGTATGTAGCAGTAAATGGCGTAAATTTTATACTAAATGATGAAGAAGGCATATTGGGATTCTTATTTAAAGCGCCTAAAAATGCAGGGCGTAGTGGCGGCATATCTACTATAATGGCAAATACATTGTTTATGGTTTTTCTTACCCTTTTCTTTTCAGTACCTATTGGAATAGGAGCTGCTATATATCTGACAGAATATGCGGGAGTAGGCAGGATAGTCTCAATAATTAAATTTAGCATAGATATTTTAGCGGGGATACCGTCTATAATATTTGGCTTATTTGGATTTATATTTTTTACTACCTATTTAAGACTGGGTATAGGGCTTTTGTCAGGGAGCCTTACCCTCACCATTATGATATTGCCTACAATAATAAGGACATCCATGGAGGCAATAAGTGCAGTGCCTGTATCATATAGGGAAGGTAGTATAGCACTTGGTGCTACCAAATGGGATACCATAAAGCGGGTAGTGGTGCCTAGCGCTTCATCTGGTATTCTAGCGGGGATCATATTAGCAGTAGGGCGCATTATAGGGGAAACGGCAGCATTATTATTTACTACGGGTACAGATTATAGGTTAGCAGATAGTTTATCATCCTCTTCTAGGGTATTGTCCATACATCTCTATTTGCTAGCTAAGGAGGGCATATCATTTGACAGGGCATTTGCAACTGCAAATGTGCTTATTATATTCATACTTGTTATAAATTTTGTTACAAATATGCTGATTAGAAATGGGGGAATACGACATGAATGATAGAGTAAAATTAGACATAAAGGATCTTACATTTTTCTATGGGAAATTTAAAGCGCTGGATGATATAAACATGGAGATAGTGGAGAATAATGTAACTGCATTTATAGGACCATCTGGATGTGGCAAGTCTACTTTTTTAAAAACCATAAATCGCATGAATGATCTGATACCAGATGCAAGGGTAGAGGGGCATATCTTATATAATGGCATTGATATATATAGGGATTATGATGTAATAAGCCTTAGGAAAGAAATCGGAATGGTATTTCAATCGCCAAATACATTTCCCATGTCCATATATAACAATGTGGCATATGGGCCTAAGGTACACGGAATAAAGGATAAGAAAAAATTAGATGGGATAGTAGAGTACAGCCTTAAAAAAGCTGCTCTATGGGATGAAGTAAGTGATAGACTTAATAAAAATGCCTTATCATTATCTGGCGGACAGCAGCAGAGGCTATGTATAGCTAGGGTATTAGCAATAGAGCCAGATGTAATTCTCATGGACGAACCTACGTCTGCACTAGATCCCATATCGACTGCCAGAATAGAAGATTTAATAGGTGAACTAAAGCAAAACTATACTATAGTAATAGTTACCCATAATATGCAACAGGCAGCCCGTATCTCTGATTTTACTGCGTTTTTTCTAAACGGCATGGTGGTGGAGATGGGTCCTACAAATGATATATTCTATAATCCAAGGGACAAGAGGACTGAAGACTATATAACCGGCAGGTTTGGATAATTGATAAGGGGTGATTTTTTTGAGTGCACGATATGAATACTCGAAGCAGCTAGAAAATCTCCAAAAATATGTACTTGATATGGGTCATATGATGGAGAAATTAACGAGGAACTCCATAGTTGCCTTGGTAAACCAGGACGTGGAACTGGCTAAAAGGGTAATAGATGGAGATGATGAGATTGACGATTTTGCGTTTGAGATAGAGGACAGATGTGTAAGATTGATTGCTACGGAACAGCCGGTGGCAAAGGACTTAAGAATAATTCTAACTTCACTTAAGGTAGTTACTGATATAGAGCGCATGGCAGATCATGGAGTCGATATAGGCAAGATAGCCATAAGACTGGCAAATGAATGTTATATGAAACCGGTAATAGATATACCCAGGATGGGAGATAATGCAATTGAGATGGTAAATGATTCATTGGATGCATATGTAAACAGAGATATTGAGCTTGCCCATAAAGTTTGTGCTAGGGATGATATGATTGATGAAATGTATGAAAAACTACTCAAAGAACTCAATGGATATGCAAGAATTGATGAAGAAAATATATATCAAGCAGGTAATTTTTTATTAGTGGCAAAATATTTAGAACGTATTGCAGATCACGCTACTAATATATGCGAATGGATAGTATATATAGTAACCGGTGAAAAAAAAGAATTAAAATGAGTATAAAAAGGCATACATCCCCTTAATGGTGGGAATGATAAAATAACAAAAACTTTTAATAAGAGGTGATGATATGCCTTTTGGTTTGACAGTGCTGGTAATTGTTAGCATACTGGTCTTATTTGGCGTAGGGCATAGAGTACTTGACAGGATGAGGTTGAGCGACAAGACAGCATTATTGTTTTTAGCTGCAATATTTATAGGCACCTTGTTGCCTGATATCCCCATAACAAAGAGATTTTCTATAAATATAGGAGGTGCAATAGTACCTATTATATTGGTTGTATATCTATATGTAAAGGCAGGAACCCGGGAGGAAAAGATGCGTTCCATATGGGCATCTATCATATCAGGTGCTGCTGTATATGTGATGGGTAAAATACTGCCTAGTGAACCTGAAACCATGGTATTTGATCCAAACTATATATATGGTATATTAGCAGGTATTATAGGTTATCTATTTGGCAGGTCTAGACGGGCGTCGTTTATTGCCGGTGTTATGGGTGTTATATTAGCTGATATAGCACAGGGCATAGAGAATGCAGTTTTAAATATACCTACACCTGTAAGGCTAGGTGCAGGAGGAGCAATGGATGCGGTAGTCATATCAGGACTTTTAGCCGTAATACTTGCAGAATTTATAGGAGAAATACGGGAGAAGATGCAAGGTGGTACTAAGAAAAAGGATATGACGTTCAATCATGGGGAGTTTATGCATCAGGAATTTTCAGAAGAACTAAATCAGGAGGATGAAGAAAACAAGAAGGCAGGTGAGCAACATGAAAAGGAAGAATAAACATATGATTTTTACTGGTGTTGTACTCATGATATTCATGCTGCTAAATGTTGTATTTGCTAGTCTATATACTGTTGCAATGGCTGATGATTGGTATGATGAGGAAGCCGGATACTATACCATACTAGATGATGCAGGCAAGGAGCTTACCATGATGGCCCGGCAGATATTTAAGGATGATGAGTATATAAGTGGTGATAACAAGCATTACGTTATAAACAAAGTTGATAAAAAGGGCAAAAAGGCGACTGCAAAATATTTAGGTGATGTGAAGCTCCCAGAGCTTGAACTACAGGTGGACAGCGCCATTTATACTGCCGCTCAACAGGGAGATAAGGGTAATATACTCCTTTACTGTACGCACAGTGATGAATCTTATGTTCCTAGCGATGGTACCCCTAGTAAAAAAGGTAGTGGAGGTATTTTCGATGTGGCAGAGAGCTTTAAATCTTCATTAGATAATCATGGCATAAATGCCGTATTGGATAAAACACCCCATGATCCCCATGATGCAGGGGCATACCGCCGCTCTCGCCAAACCGCAGTACAGCTCATAAAAAAGCATATGCCAGTAACCGCTGTTTTTGATATACATCGGGATGCCGTACCGGTAGAAGGCTATAAGTTTAGTATAAATGGTGAAAACGTTACCAAGGTAAGGATCGTGCTAGGCGGGAGAAATCAAAACAAGCAGGCAAATCAGGAACTGGCATATAAGATAAAGGCGGTGGCAGATAAGGCATATCCAGGCTTTATAAAGGATATATATATAGGCCGGGGTGCATATAATCAGGAATTATCTCCCCGTTCATTGCTCTTTGAAGTGGGGACATATGAAAATGATAAGGAAGCTGCTAAACGCTCTACAAAATATCTTGCCGATGTGGTGGCAAAGAGCATGTATGGTGGTACTGTAACCAGCAATCCCGGTACGCCTCAGGAGAGGAGATATACCGCAAAGCCCATAGGTCAGCAGAAAAAACAGGGTGGTGGCCGTGGCGTTATGTGGGTGATAATATTTGTGATAGTAGGTGCTGTTGTTTACCTATTTCTAAGTTCAAGCGGTCGTGAATTGCGTGAAGGGTTCTCCGGCAGGAAACGAAAGTAGGTGGTGGAAATTTATGCCTAATACAGGCCATATAATATTAGTAGGAACTATTATGGGTACTATAGCACGGTTCTATCTATTGAGGATAGATTATCGTCAGTACCCAAGCTATCCTCAAGGGTATACTATACACCTTACCCTTGGTGCTATTGCTGCCGGATTAGGTGCTGTGGTCATACCTGCTATTTTGGATAGGGAGTATACTGCCATTACATTCCTTGCCATAGCAATACAGCAGTTTAGGGATATAAGGGAGATAGAACGAGAAAGTCTGGAGCGTATAGAGGATGATGAGCTGGTAAAGCGTGGGCATGCTTATATAGAGGATATATCAAAGAAGTTTGAATCCCGCAATTATGTAGCCATGATAACGGCAATATCTACTACGGCTATAATATATATAACGGGACGTACCAGCTTTGGTGTAGTAGCCGGTATAGTTACATTGCTTGTGATGCGTTCCTTTATAAAGAACGAGCTTATAGGAGATATAGCAGAGGTAAGACCTGGACATATCCATTTCAAAGGGCCCCTCCTTATGGTTGATGATGTGGTTATTACAAACGTGGGTTTAAAAAAGTCCCGGGAACGATTACTTGAACGTGGAATGGCAGCTACCCTCATACCTAAGGATGACAATGCCAGGGTTACCCTATCAAATATTGGACAGAGGCAGGCCATACTCCATGATGTAGTATCCATATTAGGGGTTTGCCGTGAAAATGATGAGCCGGAGTTTATGCCTATGGCAAAACGAAATTCAGAAAATGGTTATATCTGTATGATAGCTATTACCATGGAACCAGATTTGGAGTGTATGCTAGAGGTAATAAAACGGGTACCAGTGGTGGAAGTATCAAGGAAACAGCCATTGGATTCATATTTTGGAAGAAAGGCGGCAGATTGATATGGAGGTTAGTTTAGTAAATTCCATATTGGCCATTGTAACGATTGATAAGGAAAAGGTAGGGGAGTCTTCAGTGCCTACATTTTTCTGTACTGATGAAGATGAACGTGAGCATACTGCACGATTAATCAGTAAAATAACCGGTGGCATGGTTCATGATCTGGAGAATGGCGTATACATTATAGTGAAACATTGACGGGAGGTAGCAGGTGAAACTCATATATTGCGGATACTTTGGCACATATGGTGCATATTTAGCCGCGTATATACATGCGGGAGGTGTGGTAGATAATATAGATATTTTAAGTTACCATGAATTTTGCCAAAAATATGCCGAACGATTCGGAAATATGATATATATTGGTATGGATAAAGGGCTGAGGGAGATATATGCCCTAGGTTGTAAGGAATATTGTGGAGTGATAAAAAGGGCACAAACCGGAGTGAACGAGATGTTTCACATAGGTGAAGCCCTTTATTATATTGATGTAACAACACTTGATGATCAAATTCCTAAAATAGTACAATCTTTAGATCGACATGGGTGCCTTCATCTATTATCCCATAGATTATTTTGTAGATGGTTTTATGATGCATGTAAAAAGGGAAAAGATATAGTGCATTATCATACAGAGTATTTGGAGGAAATGGATATATGAAAATAGTCTATCACTGCTTTGGAGGTGCCCATACATCCATCACCTGCGCTGCTATACACCTAAATTTTTTGCCCCATGATAGAATTCCCCGATTTAATGAGTTTAAAGCGGTGCCTTTTTATGATAAAATGGATAAGGAGGATGTGGGCATGCCCCTTTATATGGGGCAAGATGATTTAGGCTATGATATATATGTAATGGGTATGTCAGGTGGCAAAGATGTGGTTATACCGGCGATAAAGAGCTATCTGAATGCCAGCTATGTAGATGCAAAAGATATAATATTTATAAACGCATTGGTGAAATTGCATCCCATAACTTCCCTTGGGGGTGTAGCTTCACGCAAGTATGGGCTTGTATCTATAGGACGACCTATGACCATATGGGGTATAAGGCTCACATATCCTGTGTTATTAGATTTAGTATTAAAAGTTAAGGAGTTTTTGAAGGAAAATTATGCAGACAGAAAATAAAAGACACTATATATCAAAGGTGGAACCTGGGAGTATTGCCAGTGAGATGGGGGTTGAAAAGGGAGATTATCTCCTATCTATAAATGGTGAAAAGATAGTAGACATATTAGACTATATGAGTCTTATAAGTCAGGAAAAGCTGGAAGTACTAATACAAAAGGGTAATGGAGCACAGTGGATACTTGACATTGAGAAGGATATTGATGATGATTTGGGTCTATCCTTTGATCCCCCCACAATGGATCGGCATAGAAGCTGCTATAATAAATGTATATTCTGTTTTATAGATCAGCTCCCGCCTCATGTGCGCCCTACCATGTGCTTTAAGGATGATGATTGGAGATTGTCATTCCTTATGGGAAATTATATTACACTTACTAATCTATCGGAGGAGGATATAGAGCGGATAACAAACCTTAGGATAAGTCCACTTTATGTGTCTGTTCATACCACAAATCCGGAGCTTAGAAGGCGCATGATGAACAACAAAAAGGCGGGAGAAGTATTAAATATATTAGATAGATTTCAAAAAGCGGGAATAATGATAAATTGTCAGATAGTATTGTGCCCAGGATGGAATGATGGCAAGGAGTTAGAAAGGACCTTAAATGATCTATGGGAGAGGCGGGATTTGGTTCAGTCGGTAGCAGCAGTGCCTGTAGGCCTAACTAAGTATCGGGAAGGTCTTGCACCTTTGCGGCCATTTAGTAAGGAAGAGGCCAATTGTGTGCTGGATCAGATAGATAAGTGGCAGAAACGCTGCAAAATGGAAGGCGGGAGAACCTTTATATTTCCTGCCGATGAGTTCTTTATTCTTGCTGATAGACCTATTCCCCCATATGAATATTATGAGGATTTTCCACAGTTGGATAATGGGGTGGGTCTTATATCCAAATTCAGGGCACAGTTTCAAATGGCCATTGAGTCTATGGATGAAGAAAATATGTCAGATAGGGAGGTTTCTATTGCAACTGGTGTCTCCGCCTATAATTTTATAAACTCTCTGGCTCATGTAATAGGAGAAAGATTTGGGGTAAAGGTGCATGTCTATGCCATACCTAATAGGTTTTTTGGCAACACCGTAACGGTAGCCGGATTGGTAGTAGGAGGGGATATAATAGATTATCTTAAGGATAAACAATTGGGTAGTAAGCTTTTTATACCCGAGGTTATGCTTAGATATGGGGAACGGGTCTTTCTAGATGATTCCACAGTAGAGGATGTGGAAAGGGCTTTGGATATCCCAGTTGGTATTATACCTATAGACGGCGGGGCTTTTTTGCACGCCATTATTCATGGATAGAAGGAGGTTTTTTTATGTCTAAACCTATAGTAGCCGTTGTAGGTCGTCCCAATGTGGGAAAATCTACATTTTTTAATCAATTAGTAGGTAAACGTATATCCATAGTAGATGATAGGCCTGGTGTTACCAGGGACAGGATATATGCCGATGCAGAATGGTTGAATTATAAGTTTACATTGGTGGATACGGGCGGTATAGATACAATAAAGGACGATGAGCTGGTGGGGGAGATGCGTGATCAAGCCCAGATAGCCATAGAGACTGCCGATGTGATATTATTTTTGGTGGATGGCAAGGATGGAGTGACGCCAGCAGATTACGAGGTGGCAAATCTTCTTAGACGGACTAAAAAGCCGGTGGTGCTAGCTGTTAACAAAATAGATGCACCACATGAAGAACATGTGTTATATGATTTTTATGGTTTGGGCGTTGGAGAGCCCTATTCCATATCTGCAATACATAAGATAGGCATAGGGGATCTTTTAGATGAGATAGTAAGGCATTTTCCGGAGGATATGTCCTATGAAGAGGATGATGAGGTAATAAAAATAGCGGTGGTAGGAAAGCCAAATGCAGGTAAATCATCCCTTGTAAATCAGATACTTGGGGAAGAGCGGGCAATAGTTAGCGATATACCCGGTACTACTAGGGATGCAATAGATACTCCATTTGAAATAGATGGTAAGAAGTATGTAATAATAGATACGGCCGGTATAAGGCGTAAAAGCAAAATAGAGCACCCTTTAGAGAGGTATAGCGTTATAAGGGCATTATCTGCCATTAGAAGATGTGATATTGCCCTTATTGTGATAGACTCGACAGAGGAGGTAACGGAACAGGATACCAAGATAGCAGGTCTGGTGCAAGAGGAAGGAAAAGCATCCATAATAGTGATGAATAAATGGGATCTTGTGGATAAGGAGACCAATACCATTAATGAATATCGGAAAAAGCTCAAGACAAAGCTTCACTTTATGGATTATTCCCCAGATATATTTATATCTGCAAAGACAGGGCAGAGGGTAAATAGAATAATGAAAATGGTAGACGATGTAAATAGTCATTATACATACAGGGTACCTACGGGAATTTTAAATGATTGTTTAGCCGATGCCATTGCTATTACACCTCCACCTTCCGATAAGGGGAGACGCCTTAGTATATACTATGCGGCACAGGTATCAATAAAGCCACCAACGTTTGTACTATTTGTTAATGATCCGGGGCTTATGCATTTTTCATATGAAAGATACCTGGAAAATTATTTTCGCAGGACATTTGATTTGGAAGGTACACCCATTCGTATTATAGTGCGGGAGCGTACCAAGTAAGGAAATGGAGGTAGGGGCAAGATGACCAGATATATACTTTGTGCAGTCATTGGGTATCTTATAGGGAATATATCCCCTTCATATTTGTTGGGGAGGGGTACAAAAAATATAGATATAAGGGAGCATGGTAGCGGCAATGCAGGTGCTACTAATACATTCAGGGTATTAGGTTCTAAGATGGGATTATTGGTATTTTTATGTGATGTGTTGAAAGGAGTAGTATCAGTATTTATAGGCAGATGGATAGGTGGAGAATACGGTGGGATTATAAGTGCCGTATCTGCCGTTTCAGGTCATAACTGGCCTATAGTATTGGGCTTTAAGGGGGGGAAGGGTATAGCAGCTTCTTTAGGTACACTGTTTATCCTCGCCCCAGATATAGCACTTATAATGTTTGCCATTGGTGTAGTAATAATACTTACTACCAAATATGTATCCCTAGCTTCTATAATTACTACTATTTTGCTTCCCATATGTATATGGATAAGAGGGTATTCAAGGGCATATATAGTTTATGGAGTGATTATAGCTGCTATGGCACTTTATAGACATAAATCCAATATATCCAGGTTGATTTCGGGTAAAGAAAATAAAATTAAAATTTTTTAGCCATAACTTGTCATAATCCTTCTCTTTTTTAAATATATATATATTGCTAAACAGCGTATTGTATTTGCCATTTGTATATGTAGGGGAGGAAAGGAAGGCTATGGAGAAATTTGATTTATACAGGGATATTGCTGAGCGTACCGACGGCGATATATACATTGGCGTAGTAGGACCTGTAAGGACGGGAAAGTCGACCCTTATAAAGAGTTTTATGGAACTTCTGGTATTGCCCAATATAGATAATGATTTCAAGAGGGAGCGGGCAAAGGATGAGATGCCACAGAGCGGATCTGGACGGACCATAATGACTACGCAGCCAAAATTCGTACCAAACGAGGCGGTGGAGATCAGCCTAAAGGAAAATGCCAGTCTTAAGATAAGGCTAGTAGACTGTGTAGGTTATATGGTAAAGGGAGCAATGGGCCATATGGAAGATGATCATCCAAGGATGGTACGCACCCCATGGTATGATTATGATATTCCATTTGAAGAGGCAGCAGAACTAGGTACCCGCAAGGTTATTGCAGAGCATTCTACCATAGGATTGGTAGTTACCACCGATGGCAGCATAACGGATATACCCCGTTCAAACTATGTAGAGGCTGAAGAGAGAGTGGTACGGGAATTAAAGGAACTTAATAAGCCTTTTGTCATAATACTTAACTCCAGGCAGCCAAATAGTCAGGATACTGTTAACATGAGGGATGCCTTGGAAGAGAAATATGATGTGCCTGTACTGGCTTTGGATGTTTTACACCTTGAGCTAAAGGATATAAACGAGATATTGAGCAATATATTATTTGAATTTCCACTTACAGAGATTAGGATTGACATACCCAAATGGGTACAGACATTGGATGAGGATCACTGGCTTATAGGGCATATCCTAGATTCTATAACCGCATCCATGGATAACCTTTACAGGGTACGGGATGTGGAAGGACTTAGTTTGGCATTTGAAGAGTCGGAATTTATTGATAGGCCCAGTATAGATAATATCAGTTTAGGTACAGGTGAAGTGGAGATAGGGGTAAATACTAAGTCTGGCATGTTCTACAAAGTACTAGGTGAAGAGTGTGGATATACCATAGAGGGCGATTATCAGCTCATTGGACTTATGAAGGAATTATCTGCAGCAAAGAAGGAATATGATAGGGTAGCGGATGCCCTTAGGGATGTGAGAGAGACGGGATATGGCATGGTGCCACCTTCAATGGATGAATTGGCATTAGAGGAGCCGGAGATAGTAAAGCAGGGTAATAGATTTGGTGTCAGATTGAAGGCGAGTGCGCCGTCGCTGCATTTTATAAGGGCTGATATAGAGACAGAGGTATCGCCTATTGTGGGGACTGAAAAGGAAAGTGAGGAGCTTATAAGATACATATTGGAGGAGTTTGAAACCGATCCATCTAAGATATGGGATTCAAATATATTTGGCAAGTCTCTGCATGAGCTTGTTAAGGAAGGGCTCTCAAATAAGCTTATGCGTATGCCAGATGATGCGCAGATGAAGATTCAGGAGACTCTGCAGCGCATAATAAATGATGGTAGTGGCGGGCTAATATGTATAATATTATAGTAATAAATTAAAATAAAAGCCGTTTCTTATGAAATGGCTTTTATTTTTGCGCAAAAAATGAACAAAGAATTACAAAAAAGGACAAAGAACATTCAAATATTCTATGTTATAATATATTAAAATAGATTACTAAACAATCCAAAATAATGCAATAGCATTTTTATCTAACTGTTAATTTTTCACAAAAAGTTTTTGAATCTATGTATGGAGGTGTTGTATTCATTTTATATTAATTCAGGGTAATATATAACACATACCATTATTACAAGTGTGTTTTAAAGGGACAATGTATAGACATTAGATTTGTTGTTATACTAATAATATATATTGGAGATTACGGGAAAAACTGTAGAAACAATGGTATATAACGGGATGTGGCAAATATAGCTGCATTTCGTTATAAAATATAATCTTAAGAGGAGGTTTTATAAATGAAGAACTTCAAAAAAGCAATAGTTTTGGTTTTATGCATGGTACTTATATTTACAACTGCATGTGGCAAGAGCGAAGAACCAAAGGATCAGCAAGGTGCTGATAAGACTGATAAGGAACAGGTATCTGATAAGGAAGGCAAAATGGAGGGTGAGATAACATTCTGGACATTGTCATTAAGTCCTACCTTTGATGATTATCTCAATGGGGTAATTGATAGTTTTGAAAAGGAGAATACCGGTGTAAAGGTTGTATGGCAGGATATTCCTTTTGATCAGGCTGAGCAGCAGACACTTGCTGCAGCATCAGCAGGGAATTTAGCCGATGTTGTAAACCTAAATACCGACTTTTTAAAGAAGCTTGGCGCATTAGGGGCACTTGTAAACATGGATGAAGCTGCTTCTGATGTAAAAGATGATTATTTTGAAGGTGCCTGGAATGCCGGTAAGGTAAATGGTACTGCCTATGCAATTCCATGGTATCTAAGCAATAGTGTAATGCTTTACAATAAAGAGCTATTAAAAGAGGCAGGTTTTGATAATCCTCCTGCTACAGATGAAGAGGCATGGGAGATGTCAAAAACTATTCATGAAAAAACAGGGGCTTATGGCAATACTGTAGGCGATATACATCTTTATTTTCCAATGAATGGTATACCGTTGGTATCGGAAGATGGTACTAAAGCTGCATTTAATACGCCAGAGGCATTGGAAAAGATCAAATTCTTTAAGGAAAAATATGACGAGGGATTGATTCCTGATGAGATGTTATTGAGTCAGGCCAATGTACCAGAATGGTATGCTCAGGAAAAGCTAGCATGGTGGCAGACAGGTCCCCAGTTGTTTAGACAGGTTAAGGATTTGTCTCCAGAGGTATATGATAAATCCGATGCAGCTCCCGCCATATTAGGTTCATTGGGCAAATCTTCTATGGCAGTTATGAACGTAGCCGTTTCTGCCAAAAGTAAGAATCAGGATGCAGCTGTAGCATTTGCAAAATATATTACAAATGGTAAGAACCAGCTGGAATTCTGTAAGATAGTTTCTATCTTACCATCAGTTATTGAAGCGGCAGAGGATGAGTTCTTTACTAAGGGTGCAGATTCAGATGATCCTGCAGAAAAGGGTAAATACTATTCTGCACAGCAGCTTGAAAATGCTGAAGACTTCTTTGTGCCTGTTGAAAACATATCTCAAATAAATAAGGTTATAAATGAAGAATTCCATAAGGTTATGCTGGATAATAAGGATCCTCAGAAGGCATTGGATGATGCGGAGAAACAGGTTAATGATCTGTTAAAATAACTTAATATAGGGTTTCAATTGGCTGTGTAATAAATACAGCCAATTGAAATATTTTTATTTGAAGTAAGTTTTACTTTTCTATAGAAGGAGGACATCGTATGTATAAACCTCGTCATGCATGGATGTTTTTAATGATACCGGGGATATTTTTGATTATCTTTACCCTGCTTCCCACTATTGGAGCAGTAGGATTGAGTTTTACAGACTATAATGTATTTACTCCTTCAAAATGGGTAGGCGGTCAAAATTATGCCAAAATATTACACGATGCAAAGTTTTGGAGTGCGATAAAAAATACTATCTATTACTGGATTTTGGTAACTCCTGCATTGACCATATTTTCAATTCTTCTCGCTGTACTTGTAAATAGGGATGTAAAGGGCGTTTCTGTATATAGGCTTATATATTATTTTCCAGTTTTAATCTCTGTAGTTGTAACGGCGATGTTATGGAAATGGATGTTTCAAGAAGATGGAATCATCAATTATTTATTGCATCTATTCGGAGTTGCGCCAAAGGCATGGCTTACCAGTAGAAATCTAGTAATACCTAGCTTAGCAATAGTGACCATTTGGCAGGGCCTAGGGTATTATATGCTGTTTTATCTTGCAGGATTACAATCTATTCCCAATGATCTATATGAGGCTGCAGACATAGAGGGCGCAGGATTTTGGAAAAAGCAGTGGTATGTTACTATTCCACTGTTAAGGCCGGTAATATTCTTTGTAGCAGTAGTTTCAACCATGTCGGCTTTTAAAGAATTTACTCTTATGCTTACAATGACAAATGGTGGCCCCATTGGAGCATCAACGACTGTAGTATTTTTAGTATTTGAAAAGGCATTTGAGCAGCTGCAGATGGGTTATGCCAGTGCTATTTCCTGCATTTTGTTTTTGATTATCCTATTGATAACTCTGCTAAATCAAAAAGTACTGGATAAGGATAATCAGGTATAGGAAGGTGGTATTATGGAGAAAAGACATGTAAACAAGAGAAAGCTGGTTAATAATATAATTCTGCATGTTGTATTAATTATAATTGCGTTGGCAACTATTACTCCGTTTTTGTGGACCTTGTCCACATCATTAAAGGGGCAGAATGAAGCGGTGTTTTCCATTCCCCCAAAATTTATCCCGGAAAATGCAACTTTTGAAAACTATGCAGTTGTATGGAATACTTTGCCTATTCCAAGATACTTTATAAATAGTGTGATATTAGCAGCATTTGGTGTCATATTACCTGTTATATTGTGTTCTATGGCAGCATTTCCCCTAGCACGTATGGAGTTTAAGGGAAAACAGGCAGTTTTTTTGACTATTATGGCTACCATGATGATACCTGGAGAAGTTACAATGATCCCCACATATTTGATAATAAATAAGGTAGGCTTAATGGGGAATTATGCGGGTATTATACTTCCGGCTGCAGTATCTGCCTTTGGAATATTCCTCATGCGCCAGGCATTCCTTGGCATACCTAAGGAGATAGAAGAATCGGCTCTAATCGATGGTGCGAGTGTATGGAGAATATGGTTTTCCATATTGATGCCTATGGTGAAGCCAAATATTGCAACATTGTCTATTTTAAGTTTTATAGGGGCATGGAATAATTTCCTATGGCCGTTATTGGTTTTAAAAGATCCAAATACCTATCCCCTTACCCTTGGTTTATACAAGCTGCAGGGGACTTTTGTTGCAAATACAAGGCTGATAGCATCTGGGGCGATGATTGCCCTCGTACCGATTTTGATTGTATTCTTATTTTTCCAGAGATACTTTATTGAAGCTGCATATTCTAGCGCTGTAAAAGGCTGATTTGGATAATACGATAAGGAGTGTAGATATGGCATATTTCAAGCCAGATAGAAAAGACTTTAATCATATGAGACATCTAATACTGGTGGGTGGGAATACAGATGAAGCTTGGACTAAAGAAGATTTTGCACATTATGTTACCCACTTAGACAGGGATGGACAGCCAGATGACTGGATGTTTGATACTTTTGCATTTTGGCATTTTAAATCTCCAAAAGGGGGATTTCTATATTCGGACATTAATATTGGTACTACTAGAGTAGGAGAAGGTAATTTTTATGCAGTTCCTGCTCCAAATCCTGGTACCAAAGAGGATTGGCTATCCATAATAGATTGGTATTTTGAGCCAAATATATTTGCCCATGCCTTGGATATGGCAATTGAAGAGGCGGAGCAAAAGCTTGGGAAAAGAGAGCATAAGGTAAATCTTGTGATTACCATTCCGTATCCTGGACCATTGCAGACTCAATTTGGTGAGATTGACGGACAAAAACTGAATTTTAGTACCACTGGACAGAACCTTGATATGGCTACAAGGCAGAGATTAAAGGCATGTATATGGTTTGTGGATGAAATTATAAGGCGCTTTAATGAAAAAAAATATAGAAATATAAATCTTTTAGGATTCTATTGGACTTTTGAAACGGTATATAGAAGTTGGGATATAGATGATCATTGGCTATTAAAGGAATTATACAATGAATTACAAAAAAGAGATATGAAGTTTTTTTGGATACCTTTTTGGAGTTCATATAATGTACACTTATTGGAGGATTATCAGAACTACTATTTTGATTGTGCATTTTTACAGCCTAATTATATGTTTTATAAAAGCATTACCGATGTGGATCAAGCAGCAAAAGCAGCTAAGAGGTGTAATGCAGGAATAGAAATGGAGTTTTATGCTTCCCTTAATGAGCCTATTCAGGTAAAGGATGAACGACTTAAAAGATTTAGGCGATATCTTGAGGGAGGCATAGAATTTGGATATATGACGGAATCGGCATGTGCCTGGTTTGATGGCGGAAAAGCTATTTTCAAACTATATCATCATGTTGATCCGGCGGAACGTGGGTACTATGATGATATATATGAGTTTGTTTCCGGGACTTACAAGGCAAAATAATACAAAAAGCTGTTGGGTATCCAACAGCTTTTTGTATTACATATCATCGTTTTTTCGTATCTCCACTCTGCGGATCTTTCCGCTTATGGTCTTTGGGAGCTTTTCTACAAAATCTACTATTCTAGGATATTTATAAGGCGCGGTTACCCGTTTTACATGATCTTGCAGCTCTTTTTTCAATGCATCAGAGGGTGCATATCCTTTAGATAGGACTATTGTGGCTTTTACTACCTGTCCTCGTATGGGATGGGGTACGCCTGTTATGGCACATTCTAATACGGCAGGGTGCTCCATAAGGGCACTTTCTACTTCAAATGGTCCTATTCTATATCCGGAACTTTTTATAACATCGTCTGCCCGTCCTACAAACCAAAAATATCCATCTTCATCTTTCCATGCCATATCGCCTGTATAATATATACCATCATGCCATACACTTTTAGTCTTTTCCATATCGCGATAATATCCATCAAACATGCCAACAGGTTTTTCTTGATCCGTATATACCACTATTTGTCCTTCTTCTCCCGCCTCACAGGGATTACCGTTATCATCTAGTATGTCTATATGATAGCCGGGTACTGGTTTACCCATGGAACCGGGCTTTGGTTCTAGCCAGGGCAGGGTGGCTACTGCAACTGTTAATTCGGTCTGCCCATATCCTTCCATAAGCTTTAAGCCTGTGGCCTTAAAAAATTGGTTATAGACTTCGGGGTTTAAGGGCTCACCTGCAACTACTGCATATTTAAGGGAGCTTAAATCATATTTTGTAAGATCCTCTTTTATCAAAAATCGATATATGGTAGGTGGTGCACAAAAGGTGGTTATCTTGTGGGAGGATATGACATCTAAAAGGCGGGAGGGTTCAAACTTATCATAATCATATACAAATACTGCGCTGCCGCATAGCCATTGGCCATATATCTTTCCCCAGACAGCCTTTGCCCATCCCGTATCAGCAACTGTGAGATGTAATCCTCCATCCTCCACGTTTTGCCAATAACCTGCTGTTATTATATGGCCTAGAGGGTATGTAAAATCATGCTGCACCATCTTTGGATGCCCTGTTGTCCCTGAGGTAAAGTATAAAAGGGATATATCATCATTTGATGTGGTGTTTTCGCCTGTAGGCCTTTCAAAATGCTCATCTGCCCTTTTTAACTCTTTAGAGAAGTCATACCATCCAGGTCTTTTTCCATTTACTGAGATCTTGTATAGGAGAGAAGGGGAATCATCTTGGGCCCTATCTATATGATCCATCACTTCATCTTCAGCCACTGCAACTATTGCCTTTATATCCGCTGCGTTGTTGCGGTATACTATATCTTTATCGGTAAGCAGGTGTGTAGCAGGTATGCATATTGCACCTATTTTATGCAGAGCCAGTATACAAAACCAAAATTCGTATCTTCGCTTAAGTATGAGCATCACAGGATCGCCTTTTTTAATGCCTAAGGATCTAAAAAAATTGGCTGTCTTATCGCTGTAGTACTTTAGCTCTGAGAATGTAAAAGTAGCCTCTTTTCCTGCTTCATTGCACCATATAAGGGCCTTTTTATCAGGCTGGGTTTTTGCCAGATAATCCACCACATCATATGCAAAATTGAAATTTTCAGGCACATTTATGCGAAACCTTTGCACAAAGTCATCATAGGATGTAAACTGCGTATTTGTTACAAATTTGTCTAAAAGCATATAATCAGCCCCTTTATTATAAGATTATTGCCAGAAACTTGGCCGGTTTGTTGTCAAGGGCAATCATGCCATGGGGGTATCCTGAGTCGAAGTATATGGAGTCACCTTCATGGAGTATCAATTCATAGCTTCCTATTACTATCTTTAAAGTACCTTCCAGTAAAAAGTTAAATTCTTGACCAGGATGAGAATTTAGACTTACTTCCTTTTTATCTTCCTCGTAGTCTACGGTGACCATGAATGGTTCTGCTTTTTTGTTTATAAAGTTATAGGCAAGACTCTGATATTTATATTCTTTTCGGCGGTCAATGCTTAGGCGTTTATCTTTTCGCACTAGGGAATAGACCTTAAGCTTTGGATCCTCTCCAGTCAAAAGGGCACTTAGTTCTACTCCGTATCGATTTGCAGCTTTAAAGAGAAAACTTACTGGAATGTCAAGCTCACCATTTTCATACTGTGTATATATTTCTGTGTATATACCCAGTTCAGAAGCTATATACTCTATACTGTATCCATAGATCTCCCTTAATGCCTTCAGGCGTTTGGCTATTTGTTTTATGTTTTCAGACATATAAAAATTCTCCCTTCTATGATATTGCATGTTTTGATGTTATATCGTCAATTTATATTATTAAAGTGATACATTGGAGAATGAAACCTTTTTTAAAGTATATGGTAAAATGCCTGTTTATGCAAGGGCATTTTAATAGCATTATATATAAAAAAGTGACTTAGTTATAATTTTGCTGTATAATATTAAGCAATGTATGCGCTTACATAAATATTTGGCGTAAAGAATTTAGTGGGAGACGTGAGGTCAAATGAATATATTTATAAAGATACTTACCAATAATATACTGCCTATTCTTATAATTGTCTTTTTAGGCTATTTTTTAAACAAAAGATTTGATTTTGATATCAATACCCTAAGCAAGATCAATTTTTATCTATATGTTCCCAGTTTTACCTTCTATAATTTGTATAAAACTCAAATCTCAATGGAACTTATAAATGTTTTGATCTTTGGCTTTTCCATGTTTGCAGTAAATTTTATCATAGGCCTTATAGTTACAAAGGCTGCGAGGCTAGACAAGGGTATGACAGCAGCAATGCAAAATGCCCTTATGTTTTATAATTCTGGAAATATAGGCATACCATTGATAACGCTTGTTTTTAGCGATACCCCATATTTGGATATTGCCATTGCATGTCAGGTAATGATATTGGTAGTGCAAAATTTAACCACCAATACGATAGGATTCATAAATGCAGGTAGGGCGACAACCTATTTAAAAGATGCAGTAATACGTGTATTTAAGATGCCTACGATATATATAATACCGCTGGTTTTTATCTTTAAGGCATTGCCCATTGATTTAACCAACACCTTTGTATGGCCAACTTTGACCTACATACAAAATGGTCTCATAAGCATAGCACTTTTCTCCCTTGGAGTACAGTTAAGCAAATCGAAGCTTTCCGTTAAAGATCCCATGGTATACTTAGCAGTGGCTTTTAGACTTCTAGGTGGGCCTGCAATTGCGGCGCTTCTTATATATGTTTTCAAGTTTGAAGGTGCAATTGCCCAGGCTTTGTTCATATCCTCATCGGTGCCTACTGCATTGAATACAGCCCTTATTGCTGTGGAATGCAAAAACCAGGAAGATTTTGCGGCACAGGTTGTTATGCTATCCACCATCCTAAGTGCAGTAACCATGATAGGTGTAATCTATATGTCCAGGATATTGTTCCCTGTATAATTCACATTACGAATTGTAGAATGTAAAAATTGTAGTTGACATATCTATACAATATGTAGTATCATGATGTAAATAGATAATATTTTAAATTTGATGAAGAGGAAGAGTAATCAAGGCATTGATACTCAAAGAGAGCTGGGGCTGGTGGAATCCTAGCAGTACAGGTTTTGATGAATGGACCTCCAAAAAGTAATGCGAAAGCTATATGCTTGTGAGTAGCATCTACCGGAAGCCTACCGTTATCAGAGGACAGGACATGATAGTGTCCCATGAAGAGTGATGCATATGTGCATAAATTAGGTGGCACCACGGAAGTAACCTCCGTCCTATATAAGGACGAAGGTTTTTTTGCTTTCTATTAAAGAATAAAAACAGAGAGGGGAATATCCATGAAATTAAGAAAATTTATACTAAGCGCATTGTTATTGGTTATAGGTCTTATACTTCATTATGCAACACCTCCCATACTTATGGGGATGAAACCGGATTTTTTATTAGCTATGATGTTCATAGCTATCATCATCGTAGATGACTACAAGACAGCACTGGTAATAGGGATAGCATCGGGGCTTTTAACAGCAGCTACTACCACATTTCCCGGTGGACAGGTTGCAAATATAATAGATAAATTAGTAACATCCCATATCATATTTCTAATTAATGGATTGCTCAATAGGATGAATATAAGGGATAACTATAAAATGATCATAATAAGCATTACAGGGACTCTAATAAGTGGTATTGTATTTTTGACCTCAGCCATGCTGATAGTAGGATTGCCCGGATCTTTTGGTGCTTTGGTACTTACGGTGGTATTGCCTGCTACAGTAATAAATACTGTAGCTGCCTTTATACTCTATAAGGCAGTTTCCGTAGGTCTTAAATATTCTAAGTTTATCTAAGTAATTCTATATATTTTGCACTCCTTGACAATTAGCAAACTACACTATATTATAGTAAAAAGGATAAAGGGGAGTAGTCCGTAGCATTATGCTAGTATACATCGTCAATACGATGCATTTGCATCCGGTGTATGCACAGACCTTTAAGTTTGGGGATAAGACCTTTGTCCAGTGGTTTTTCACTGGACAGGGGTTTTTTTCAATATAAGCATATTTACAAAGGAGGAAAAATATTTTTATGGAAGCATTATTACAGGGATTGTCAGCCATGACATATAAGCATTGGGTGATGATAACAATAGGCCTTGTACTCATCTATCTGGCTATAAAGAAGGAGTATGAACCCATGCTTTTATTGCCTATAGGCTTCGGTGCAATCCTAACCAATATACCCATGTCGTCTGCAGTAGGGCCTGATGGATTTCTTACTATACTATATAATGTGGGTATAAAAACAGAACTTTTTCCAATACTTATTTTCATTGCCGTGGGAGCTATGATAGATTTTAGCCCCCTCCTAAAGCAACCGGTTATGCTCTTCTTTGGTGCTGCAGCTCAATTTGGTATATTTGCAGCCATGTTTCTTGCAGCCTCTACAGGTCGATTTAATATACAGGAGGCAGCAGCAATAGGTATTATAGGCGCCGCAGATGGGCCTACATCCATATTTGTAGGTAATAAATTTGCAAAGGATTATTTAGGTGCGATCACAGTAGCTGCATATTCCTATATGGCTCTTGTACCACTTATTCAGCCCCCTGTCATAAGGGCACTTACCACCAAGAAGGAACGTCAGATAAGGATGGACGCCGATTATGATGTAAAGGTTTCAAAAAAGGTTCTTATATTTTTCCCCATTATGGTTACTATTGTAGCAGGGATAGTAGCACCTATGAGCGTTGCACTAGTAGGATCTTTGATGTTTGGTAATCTTATAAGGGAGTGTGGAGTACTTGATAGGCTTTCAAAATCGGCTCAAAATGAATTGGCAAATCTAGTTACGCTACTTTTGGGTATTACCATAGGCTCGACCATGGTAGCTGATAAATTCTTATCGCCGGATACCCTTATGATATTGGCTATAGGTCTTTTAGCCTTTGTATTCGATACAGCTGGGGGAGTGCTATTTGCCAAGTTTGTAAATCTATTTCTAAAGAAAAAAGTAAATCCCATGATTGGGGCAGCAGGTATTTCAGCGTTCCCCATGTCTGCTAGGATAATCCAGAAGATGGCCCAGGAGGATGATCCTCAGAATTTCATACTTATGCAGGCCATAGGTGCAAATGTAGCAGGACAGATAGGCTCGGTAATTGCAGGTAGTGTACTAATTACACTGCTGTCATAGGGAGGTAGGTATAAGATGAATGAAAATATTATGTCCCAGACCTTGAAGATTATGGGGACTGGTATGGGAACTGTATTTTTGGTATTATTTTTATTTTATGCATTGGTAAAGCTCCTTACCCGTTTATTTCCATACAGGGAGTCTGATGAGTGTAAAAAGGAATAATTGAGTAAATGATGGTCAATATTATCTGTTAGAGATATGCATTTACAAGAAGGGAGCAAAATGCTATGATAGAGAAGAATTATGATGAACATGAGGCATTTGACTATATCAAGGTCAATATGGTAAATAGCGGTTTGTACAGCGATATGAATGGTGAATTTTTAGAAAAATTTATACAAGGTGCAATGGAGTCCGATGAAAAATATATGAAAGAGGCGGGGATTTTTTCCGATGAAAATGCACCACACCCATTAGATGAAGAAGTGATATATGACGAGGAAGATGCCTTTAACTTTATATTGCAGGATATGAGGCAAAATAACGAGTACAGAAATATAAAGGATCAGGAACTTGAGGATATGATAGACGACTATTTAGCATATAATATTCAGTATATGGAGGATATTGGTATTATCTCCTAATGGGGAAAAAAATAAATATGACGTTATGGAACTATAGTATGAAAGGGGCATTGTGTAAGCGTAATAGTACGCGCATAATGCCCCTTTTAAGTATGAAAAAGGTTTATAGGTACTACCATGAACTGAAACTCACGCATATAATATCTTGATTCTATTAAACTTTAGTGTTAATATGATTTAGGAGAAAATTTAGATTAAGTCTAATGGCATATAGCTGAAGGCAGGTGTAAAAAAGATGAGCCTGATGCCTTTTGGGCATTGTTGGTTGCGTCTATATTTATGAAAAAAAAGAAGAATTTAACTTTGTTATATATATGTATAAATATAGCTGTGATAGTGTTAATAGCTGTATTAGATCCAAATCTCAAGGAGATTGATAAGGCATTTTATAGGATAAAATTACCCTGGATGATGGGTGGATTTTTATTTATGCTCATGTATTGGCTGTGCGATGCATTTATTACCTATTATTCAGTAGGGGTTACCTACGAGCCAAAGAGTTTTATGAAATGTCTAAAGATTGCAATGATAGGGCAGTACTATAGTGCAGTTACACCCTTTGCAAGTGGTGGTCAGCCAGCTCAGATATATTATATGACTAAGGCAGGTATACCGGCAGGATATGGCAGCTCTGCACTTATGATAAAGTTTCTTGTATATCAGGCGGTTCTGTCTATATATTCACTTGTTGCATTCTGCGTGATGGGTAGGTTTATGCATCATTATTCCACAGTACTTTTTTGGATTTCCCTTGTGGGATTTTTGATAAATGCAGGAGCCATAGTTCTAATATATTTTTTGGCATCCAACAAAGGGATTGTAAAGAAGATAATATTTAAGATAATAGACTGGTTGCATAAGATAAAGGTTGTAAAGGATGTGGAGGATACTAGAACGCGTCTTATGTCCCATGTCAACGATTTTCATAGTAGCCTTGATCTGATAAAGGGCGATGGAAAGGCGTTGTTTATTATGTTAATGGCTACTGCCTTACAGCTTACGTTTTTGTTTAGTATCACCTATTTCATATATAGGGGTTTTGGATTAAATGGCGATAGATGGATAAAGATAATATTCCTCCAATCATTTTTGTATCTGGCAGTATGCTATTTTCCCACACCGGGCGCCGCCGGTGCTTCGGAAGGTGGGTTTTATATATTTTATCAACTGGTATTCCCAAAGAAATTTATATTCCTTGCTATGTTTTTCTGGAGGATTATAAGCTACTATTTAAACATAGTGGTGGGAGCCGTTGTGGTGTTTTCAGACAGTATAAAGGGGCTTTTTAAGCCTAGTGTAATGCCTGTTACAGGTAAAAATAAAAAACAAGGATGAGATTAGATGAAGGTATTACTTACCACATTGAATTCCAAATATATTCATAGCAATCTAGCTGTGTATTATCTGAAGGGATACTGTGAGCAGTATCATGATGACGAATTTGTCATACGGGAATTTACCATAAACGATGATCTAGACAGGATATTAGGGGAGATCTACAAGGAAAAGCCTGAAGTAATAGGCTTTTCTTGTTATATATGGAACATCTCTCAGACAATGCTACTTATAGATAATATAAAAAAGGTGTTGCCAGATTGCATTATTATATTAGGCGGGCCGGAGGTATGGTTTGATGGGGATAGGCTTATGCAGGCACATCCATATATAGACTATATAATAGTCGGAGAAGGTGAAATGACCCTTAAGGAGCTTTTAGATGCCTTAAAAGGGGATATGACAATCAGGGATGTCTTGGGCATCCTCTATAGGGATTGTAGCTCCATAGTATATACAGGTGACAGACCACTTATAAAGGATCTAAATGATATACCGTTTCCCTATAAGGATGGTTTTTCTCCATTTGAAAACAGGATAATATATTATGAGACCTCAAGGGGATGCCCGTTTAATTGCCAGTATTGTCTATCATCTACCATTGAAGGGGTAAGGGTACTGCCAATGGACAGGATAAAGCGGGAATTGAGGATTTTTATAGAGGCGGGAGTACCACAGGTAAAATTGGTAGATAGGACGTTTAACTGCAATGTGAAGAGGGCAAAGGAGATATTTAGGACCATAATCGAGCTTGGCGGGAGGACTAATTTCCATTTTGAAATGGGAGGAGATCTAATAGATGATGAAATGCTTGAGATTTTAAAGGATGCACCTCCGGGTCTTTTTCAATTTGAGATAGGTGTACAGTCTACAAATGCCAAAACATTGGAGATGGTTGCTAGAAAGACGGATCTTCAAAGAATAGCCCATGCAGTAAATATCATACGTGGATATAATAATATACATATGCATTTGGATCTTATAGCTGGATTGCCCGAGGAGGACTATACTTCCTTTGGTAAATCATTTGACGATGTATACAGACTTTACCCAGACAAGCTTCAATTAGGTTTTTTAAAAATGCTTAAGGGATCCGGTATAAGAAGGGATGCTAAAAAACATGAATATGAGTATCGCTCATATCCTCCATATGAAGTGCTTGAAAACAAGTATATATATTATGGGGATTTGCTTTGCTTAAAGGATATAGAGGAGCTGGTGGAGAAATACTATAACTCCCACAGGTTTGATGGGGCACTTAAGTATTTGATACAGTACCATGATAACAGTCCATTTAAGTTCTTTGAATCCTTTGCGTCATATTGGGCTAAAAAAGGATATTTTAAGGTATCCCATAGCATGAGTAGGTTATACGGGATATTGATTGAATATGCAAAAAAAGTTGATGGGGTATCCTTAAAGCTATTTAACGATATAATAAAGTTTGATTTCTGTACCTTTCAAAGGCCATCTAATTATCCGGAAGGCATTATAGATATGCAGACAAAGAACTTTAGGGAAGCAGCGTATGATTTTATAAGAAATTGGGAAAACGTAAAAAAATATCTGCCGGACTATTATGAACTTACCACCAGACAAATAATGCGAAGGATACATATTGAGCTATTTGCCTATGATGTGGTAGGTGGTATAGAGTCGGGCAGGTATGATAAAAAGAAGATTACAGTACTTTTTAAATATGATACAAACCATCCATTAAGACGGAGTATCTATTATGTCATAGAACTTCCGGAAGGATTCAGAGGAAGAGATTAATCTTCCTTACATCCTGAGCAGGTCCAGTTGCAATTTTTATTTTTGCATATACATTGATTTTCTAAATAGTATAGATCGGAGCCACATTCTGGGCAAAAAGCGGTACAATGCTTTTTGTCCTGTTTTTTTTCTCCATAGGGTTTATTTATATTATCATTCATGGCTATACCCCCTTGCATAATATTGTTCCACTTTTAGTATAGCATATAATTGTTAAGAATCTATCAATTATTTCACTTTTCTGTAATTCATAACTTAAATTAGATTGTATAAAACTTACGCTCTATATGTTCTCAAGTTTTATACAATCTATATCTGTTATTTATTTCAAGAGTATGAATTAGGGTAATTTTTATAATATGTATATTTTTTTAGAAAAAAGTTGTTGACATCAAATGTATCATTGTATACAATAATACATAATATGAATAGCTTAATTTGTAAACTTGCATTGAAAGGGAGGTTGATCATATGCTAGAGTTTAGTAAAAGATCTAATACACTGGAACAATCGGCTTATAAGTACTCTTTGCAGGATATAGAGGAGCCGAATTTATATAGAGATCTATTTCCATATGAAAGTGTACCGAGGATATCATTCAACCATCGTGTTGTGCCCATGTATGTACCGGATGATATATGGATAACAGATACTACGTTTAGGGATGGGCAACAGTCCCAGGCACCTTTTACTGTAAAACAGATAGTGGATCTTTATGATCTGCTACATAGATTGTCAGGTCCAAATGGTGTAATAAGGCAGAGCGAGTTTTTTCTTTATACCAGTAAGGATAAAGAGGCTTTGGAAAAATGTTTGGAAAAGGGATATGAATATCCTGAAATCACCAGTTGGATAAGGGCAACTAAAGGCGATTTTGAACTGGTAAAGGATATGGGTCTTAAAGAGACCGGCATATTGGTCAGCTGCTCTGACTATCATATTTTTAAAAAATTGAATATGTCTCGGGCGCAGGCTATGGATAAATATTTGGCAGTAGTGAAGCAGGCATTGGAATATGGAATAAAGCCCCGTTGCCATTTTGAGGATATAACAAGGGCTGATTTTTATGGATTTGTAGTACCGTTTGCAATAGAGCTTAGAAAACTTATGGAACAGACGGGTATTCCCATAAAGATAAGGGCATGTGATACATTGGGATATGGCGTGTCATTTCCAGGTATAGCACTCCCAAGAAGTGTACCGGGAATTATATATGGTTTGAGACATCATGCCGGTTTTCCAAGTGAGCTTTTGGAATGGCATGGGCATAATGATTTTTATAAAGCAGTCCCCAATTCTACGGCAGCCTGGTTGTATGGTGCCAGCTCTGTAAATTGTTCTTTGTTGGGGATAGGAGAGCGTACAGGTAATTGTCCGTTGGAGGCTATGGCAATAGAGTATGTATCCTTAAGGGGAGATGAAAATGGCATGGACTTGTCGGCTATAACAGATATAGCTGAGTATTTTAAATATGAGATGGGATATACAATCCCTCCGCAGACTCCCTTTGTAGGTAAAAACTTCAATGTGACAAGGGCAGGCATACATGCCGACGGGCTGCTTAAGGATGAAGAAATATATAACATATTTGATACAGGAGCTATATTGAAGCGCCCGCCTCTAGTGGCTATAGGCCCACATTCAGGTCTTGCCGGTATAGCCCATTGGCTAAATACCTATTTTGATCTGGAAAGAAAGGGCATTAAGGTGGATAAAAAGCATCCCGTAGTAATACAGATGAAGGATAAGGTGGATGAATATTATCAGGAAGACAGGACTACTGTGCTATCTGATGAGGAATTAGAGGATATAATAAAATCTATAGATATGGAGTTTTACAAAGCCATATCTAGCCGTAAAGGTATAAAGAAATGGGTATAAACAGAGGTTGCAGGCTTTTGCTTGCGACCTTTTTTTATATAGAAATATGCCTTGAATTTCCATTTATCTGGTGCTATACTTATAAAAAAAGATAGAGGTTTAATATGATAAAATTATTGGATCTGCAAGATGATTGTATAGCAAAAGAGGTTTTGGATCTTGAAGAGATATAATATAGGATTGAAGCAGAACTAATTGGATTTCATGATATCCCGCCCCTTAATGATAGTATAGCATCCCTTAAGGAATGTGATGAAACGTTTTACGGATATTTTGTAGATGATCGGTTGGCAGGGATTATTTCGTATAAATTAAAGGATAGATGCTTAAATATATATAGGGTAGCGGTGCATCCGGATTTCTTTAGAATGGGTATAGGACAGGCCATGCTATGCTATATAGAAGAGCATAACAATGGAATAGAATGCATACTGGTATCCACCGGTACAAACAATATACCTGCAAGGAACTTATATACAAAATGTGGATTTAGGGCAGTCTATACTGTTGAGATACAGCCTGGAATTTCTATCACAAGCTTTGAAAAGGAGCTTAACTCATAGTTTCAATGCCATGGAATATGTTTATATATATATAGTTTATCATGTTTAAATACAAGGAGGGTTAGCATTGGATAATTTTGTTTTCCAGAGCCCTACAAAGATTATATTTGGTAGGGGTGCAGAGAAACATGTAGGGGAAGAGGTAAAGCTACTTGGCAAGAAGGTATTGCTCCACTATGGTGGAGGAAGCATAAAAAAATTTGGACTCTACGATAGGGTTGTAAAATCCCTAAATGATGCTGGGGTAGATTTTATAGAACTAGGTGGAGTTAAGCCAAATCCTAGGTTAAGTCTGGTAAGAGAGGGTATAGATCTGTGTAGAAAAAATAATGTGGATTGTATTTTGGCAGTTGGAGGCGGGAGCGTTATAGATTCCTCCAAGGCCATTGCCATAGGTACCCTATATGATGGGGATGTATGGGATTTTTATTCAGGGAAAAGCTCTGTTGAACGCTCATTGCCGGTAGGGGTAGTACTTACCATTCCTGCTGCAGGAAGCGAGGCGTCTAATAGCAGTGTAATAACCAATGAGGATGGATGGTACAAACGGGGGTTAAATACCGATGTTATTCGTGCTAAGTTTGCGATAATGAATCCAGAACTTACATTTACTCTGCCTCCATATCAGACTATTTGTGGCGCAGCTGATATAATGGCCCATGTAATGGAGAGATATTTTACAAATACCAAAGATGTGGATTTTACAGATAGGTTATGCGAAGCTACATTGAAGACCATAATAGACAATGTTCCAATAGTACTTGAAAATCCTGAAGATTATGGGGCTAGGGCTCAGATCATGTGGGCAAGCACCATAGCACATAATGGACTGTTAAACAGTGGAAGGGCAGGGGATTGGGCATCCCATGGCATAGAGCATGAATTAAGTGCTATATACGATGTGGCCCATGGAGCAGGATTGGCTGTAGTATTTCCTGCTTGGATGAAATATGTGTATAAGCATGATGTGGACAGATTTGTACAGTTTGCAGTTCGGGTGTGGAATGTGGATATGGATTTTGAACATCCTGAGTGCACAGCACTAGAGGGCATACGTAGGCTGGAGGAATTTTTCAGCAGGATCGGACTGCCTGTTACATTAAAAGAGCTTGGTGTACCAGATGATAGATTGGAAGAGATGGCTGATAAGGCGACAAATAACGATAGCAAGACTATGGGTAATTTTGTAAAGCTAAACAGGGAAGATGTTTTAAATATATATAAACTGGCTAGGTAAATATATAGGCTATAAATGAGTATAATGCCCTTTTTGATGTATTTATAAATACATCAAAAAGGGCATTTCTATTTTGAACTTGATGCAATATATGTTAAACTAAAATATGAAAAAAATAAGGAGGCTTTTTACATATGAAGACATATAACACCATACTATTTGATCTGGATGGTACCCTGACAGATTCTAAAGAAGGGATTATAAATTCTATCAGGCATGCCCTTTCATACTTTGACATAGTGGAAGATGATATGGATAAGCTCAAAAGCTTTATAGGGCCTCCACTCAAGGATTCTTTCAAAGTATTATATGGTTTTGATGATCATAAGGCTGATGTTGCTATTGTGAAATATAGGGAATATTTTAAGGATAGGGGTATATTTGAAAATGAGGTGTACCTATGTATTCCGGAGATGTTGTCAAATCTTAAACGTCATGGCAAAACCCTTATAGTGGCTACATCAAAACCCACCGTATTTGCTAAGAGGATACTAGAGCACTTTGACCTGATGGAATATTTTTCAGATGTGATAGGGAGTAATCTTGATGGTACCATGGTTGAAAAGAGTGAAGTAATAAAATATGCACTGGATAAAAATAATATAACAGATCTTGACAGCACAATAATGGTAGGAGATAGAAAATATGATATAGAAGGCGCCAAAGACGCTGGTATAGATTGTATTGCAGTGTTGTATGGGTTTGGTACAAGTACAGAGATTAATGAGGGTAGCCCATTATATATTGCAAAAACTGTTCAGGATATAGAAAAGATTATTCTTGGTTAATTTTATTCCTCATTAACACGTCTTTGCCCATCATATGATATAATATATAGATAATGAGTTAACATAAAATGGAGGGATATGGCAAAATGAAGATACCAATACTTATACCGGGGTTTCGTAGTGGTATATTGTGGAAAAAGGTTATAGCGACCATATATTATGCCCTTACAGTATATCTCTTCATACAGAGCTGGAGCCTTTTGACCTTTTTTATTGCCTTTCCGTTTGCAGTGTTTTCACTTATAGATATTATAAAGGCAAGCATATTAGGGTTGGATGCAGGTAATAGCAAATATGTCTTTATTCTATCTAATATAGCATTATTTACCGGGGCAATTGATGTGTTTAGATCATTTTTTAATATGAATCCAAATAAAAAGCGACTGCCTATAGCTCAAAAGATACCATACAATGCATTAAAGGTGCATTTTCTAAATATTGGTCAAGGTGATTGTATACTTATACAGCAAGCTTCCAATGCCATGTTAATAGATGCAGGGTATTGGATAAATGGGAGATCAATAGTTAAGTATTTAAAGAATAAGGGTGTAGAAAAATTGGACTATATAATAGTCACCCATCCACATCCTGATCATATAGGAGGTATGCCTAGGGTGTTAAGGCATATACCTGTGGATAGGATGATACTCCCTATGGTTAAGTATCCCATTCAAAAACACCGTGAAAAGGTAGAAAAGCTTTTATCTATATCAAATGATGGGAACACGGAAATTATCTCCGCCTGTCCCAATACCATATACAAATTTGGCAAGGGCTATTTTAGTGTATTATCTCCTAATGGAGATCGTTATGATAGGCTAAACAACTATTCAATAGTTACAAAACTGGTATTTGGGCATACTGCATTTTTATTTGCTGGAGATGCAGAGATGTACCTGGAACATGAAATGATAAAAGAAGGTTTCAATCTAAAATCCGATGTCTTAAAGGTAGGGCATCATGGAAGCTATACCTCTACTAGTAAGGAATTTTTACAAGCCGTATCTCCCAAATATGCAGTTATAAGCGTGGGACGAAAAAGCCTCTATGGGCATCCTGATAAGTCTACCCTAAACAAATTGGAAGATATAGGGGCTGTGCTCTATAGAACGGATAAAAGGGGTACTGTAGTTGCCATATCCGATGGTTCTAATGTGGTATTTGATACCCGTCCATGTACCTATCCTAATGGAAGGAAAAAGCTTACACCATACAGAAGAAAATATAAACTGTTGAGTAAAAATAAAAAAGTAAATCAGTTATAAAATAAAAATGTAATATGCTGGGCAGTCTATGTATTTAGATTGCCCAACATACTTATAGAATCAGTATATCCCCGTGATATGGGTATTGTTGCCAAAATATATATACCTTATACATAATTATATGAATATAATACCAAAAAAATTAATAAATCCATGTGCTAATATACATCCAATGAGGTTTTTAGTGCGAATGCGTATCAGACAGAGTAAAACCCCTATAAAGAATGCCGATAAAATGGCTCCTATTCCACCCATTATGTGCATAAGTCCAAATAAAAGGCTGTTTATTATCACTGCCTTATATTTGGGATATATATTAATAAGGCATGTGAGTAGCATGCCCCTAAACCACAGCTCTTCTATAAATCCCACTATTCCTATTTGATACAGTAATATCCTAATATATTCAGGATCGAGTCTTAGCCCCTTATGAAATGGATAATACAGTATGATACAGATGCATATACTTAATCCCATTCCAAACACCATGGAGTATATCAGATTATCATGCATAATGCCCATCATTTTAGGACTCCATCTATGCTTTATAAGCTCCATTATGAGTACTATAATTAGTAGTATATATGAAAAGGTAGGCATATATCTATTGCTTTTAAGGCCTAAAAGCAGACATATCTCCATATAGATAGACAATACAGATATGGGTATAATAAAAAAGAGTACAAACATTTTAAACCATTCATTTTTTAAAATCACTCTTAGCTTTATGTACAGGGATTTAAACAACATAGAACGATCTCCTAAATTTAATATATACCTAGTATTATATTAAAGACCAATAAAATAAATGAAGATTTCAATTGGTTAATTTAAGCAAAAAATGGGTACAATCAAGTCTATGGAAGTTTTTCTTGAGGAGGTACTTTTTTTGAAAAGGGCAGCGTGTATTTTGTTGGTTGTTTTGATGTTTTTATCTATAGGTCAATCTATAACCTATGCATCGGAATTACCATCTGATAAGATATCCGGTTCAAGACTGGTCATAATATCCATGGACAGGGTAAGCTATAGGGATATAGATGAGTATAATTTGATAAATATAGAGGCAATTATAAAAAAGGGTGCTAAAGGGCTTATGACTACAAACACAGGTGGCAGCCTTGCACAAAAAAATGCCTATGTGACCCTTGGGGCCGGGGCTAGGGCCAGGGGAAATGACAAATCCTCCATATGCCTTGATGCCAATGATACATATGACGGACAGCTGGTGAAAGATCTGTACTATCAGATGATGGGGCGGGAGGTTTTAGATGAAAATATAGTTAATATGGGCATTATAGACTTATATGATCTAAATAGTGATAGGCTATATGACATAAATATAGGGGCTGTAGGTGATGTATTGCGTGGACACGGCATCAAAACAGCAGTATTTGGAAATAGCGATCTCCCTGACAATCCACAAAGGTACATGGCATCATTCCTTATGGATAGATATGGGGTAGTTGAAAGGGGAGATGTGGGTAGAAGTATGAATATGATAGATACCAAAAGACCCTTTGGCATAAAGACTGATTATAAAAGGCTTGAGAATGCCATAGAAAAAGCATGGGATGAGGCTCAGGTGATTGGTATAGAACTGGGAGATACAAGCAGGGCTGAGAATTTTAAAAATAAATGCACGGAAGAAATGCTAGAGCGATATCGACGTATTGCCATGGAGGAAGGGGATAAATTTATAGGTAATATCCTAAAAAAAGTTAATTTTGACAAGGATATAGTGATGTTTTTATCCCCTGTAGCTCCCGCCAAGGATATAGGACGTGGCAATCGCCTAGCTCCTGTTATAATCACTGGACCGAACATGGGAAACGGGTATTTAACCTCAAGTTCCACACGTAGGAAAGGTGTTATTACCAATATGGATGTAGGTGCTACTATACTTCATATGTTTGATCTCCCGCCCCTTCCCGGGCAACTGGGCAGTTATGCATATTCAATAGATGAGAAGGCGGGAGTGGATGAAATGCTTGAATTTAATGAAAGGTTAGTCCTACTCCTTGATATGCGACACACATTAAATCCTGCATATATATATGGGGACATAATAATATCAATAGCCGCCCTATTGATATTTCTATTTGCAAAGAGATATATAAAATGGATAAACATACTTTTATTATTCGTAATGATAGTACCGCTTTGCTATCTTATACTGCCCGTGTTTTATACCCCTTCCATGTTTCAAAATGCATTGATAGCCCTTATGATCTCTCTTGTTATACTTGCCCTTTTGATGTATTTTGTGCCTACAACTGTAGATAGAATATGGATATTATCCCTTGGGCTTGCCATTTCTCTCATTGTGGATCAGTTGACCGGTGCCCGCCTTATAAGGGATTCGCCCCTGGGATATGATGTCATAAGTGGATCAAGGTTTTATGGCATGGGCAATGAATATATGGGGGTTATGATAGCATCCATATGTACGGGGAGTTGTGCAATGCTTCAAAGGCTTAGGGATAGTTCTATGGGCAGAGTGATAACGACTTTAATATTTCTTATGGGCCTATTTACCATGGTATCCCCTAGGTTAGGAGCCAATGTAGGCGGCTCAATAGCAGCATTTATAGCTTTTTTATGTACCATATGCCTCATATATGAAATAAAGATAACTCCAAGGCGTGTAATATCTGCATTATTGTTATTGATGGCGTTATTGGTGGGGGTGTTTTTATTGGACAATATAGGCGGTGCGGATGCCCAGTCACATATGGGTCAGACAGTAAAGCTCATAAGGGAGAACGGTATAAAGGAACTCTTTATAATATTTAAACGGAAGATATCTATGAATATAAAGCTCATAAGGTATACCATTTGGAGCAAGGTATTTCTAACTTCGCTTATACTGATTGTAGTATTATTTTTCAAACCCACTGGACTTTTAAGACGGACATTTGAGCGTTTTAATATAGTGAAAAAAGGGCTCATAGGTGCAACTGCAGGCGCCATTGCTGCATTACTTGCTAATGATTCAGGAATAGTGGCTGCTGCCACGGCTATGATATATATAGCGCCGCCTATCACACTCCTAATGATAGAGGAGCTTAATACAAAGGAGGTAGATTCATGACTGTAATGGAACTTTTGCCACCTGCAAAAGGGGGAATGGTAAAGCATTTTCTATCCCTATCTAGAGGATTAAAATCAAAGGACGCAAGGGTAATTGCATTGTGTACACCTGAGGATAGATTAATGGAGGAGCTATCAAATAGCGGTATAGAATGTATTCCTTTTTTTGTACCGGAGGATATGGGTGTTTCCTCTGTAAAAAGGAGTACTCAAAAACTCACAAATATCATAAAGAAATATAATCCTGATATTCTACATGTCCATGGCTTTAAAGCAAGTATAATAGGCAGACGGGCAGCCCAGAGGATTGGAGGGATATCGGTTTTATATACAGTTCATAATTTTTTGCCTTTTAGTGGTGGATGGAAGCTAAAAATGGCCCGTTTTTTAGAGCATAGATTGTATAAGGATACATGTGCTATAATAACGGTATCCGATAGTCTTAGCAGGTATATGATCGAAGAGATGGGACTTCCCTCCACAAAAATGCACGTGGTATATAATGGAATAGATACTGTACAAACTATAGATTCGGATTTAAGGGATGAGATGGGTATATCAAATTCTACATTGGTAGTGGGCACCACATCCAGGCTTATACCGGCAAAGGGTATAGATTACCTGTTGGATGCAATACCCATGGTACTTGACAAGTATGATGATATGAAGTTTATTATAATAGGTGATGGGCCAGAGGAGGATAGATTAAAGGCAAGGGCCCATGGTATTTCCGATACACATATCATATTTACAGGGTATGTGGAAAACATAGAGGATTATTATGGCATAATGGATATATTTGTTTTGCCTACATTGTCAGAAGGTCTGGGTATATCGGTACTTGAGGCCATGTCCTTTGGTATTCCGGTTATTGCCAGTTATGTAGGGGGTATTCCCGAGATAATAAACCACAGGCAGACTGGATATTTAATTCCTCCCGCCAACAAGATGGAAATAGGTTTGGCTATTTTAAATATGATAGATCATCCTGATATGCGTGAAAGGCTAGGAAAATCAGGCAAAGAAAATGTGGAGAAAAATTTTAAATTGGAGACTATGATAGATCAAACATGGCGCATAATGAGCGAATGCTATAATAGATAAGAAAAAAGTCCCGATTATTATAATACCGTCTAGAAATAAACCTGTGTAGGTAGTATAATTAGTTATGTATGTATTTTAAAAGCATAGGACGCTTCAATATATAAGGTTGGCTGTACAAAATAGCCGACTTTTTTGTGCCATATACTGGAATAGATAATGTTTTAAACTAGTATTTGAAGTTTTATTTGCAATTATCCATACGTTCATTATAAAATGATAGGGTTAATGTTTTTTTAGAAGGATATATTGAAAGGGGCTAAAGGGTAACATGTACGAAGTTACTATTATAGAACACGATGGCAAATCAATAACACTAGAGGCAAGGCCCTATATGAATCTTTTAGATCTGCTAAGGCGAGAGAGGGTTTTTATTCCCTCTACCTGCGGGGGGGCAGGTATTTGTGGCAAATGCAAGATAAGGGTTGTAGAGGGTACTGGTTATGGTATAACCGAACAGGAACGGGAATTATTATCCGATAGGGAGATTGAGGCAGGTATAAGGTTGGCGTGTATGATAGAGATAGACGAGGATATTACCATCCAGACAGTAAACGAATTTGCAGGGGCAGGTATTTTGATAGACAAGGAAGGGATGGATGAAGTGTCTCCCGCCATACAGAAGCAGCACATCTCCCTCCCACCTCCCAGCATGGAAGATAGGACAAGTGATGTGGAGCGGATAGAGGCAGGGCTGGGGCATAAAAGCAGTATTCCATACAATGTTATGGGGGAATTGTCAGAAGTACTGAGAAATGATAAATACTCTGTTACCGTATCCCTTTTCTATAATGACGTGGTATCCATAGAAAGTGGGGATACAAGGGATAGGAGCTATGGCATAGCGGTAGATATAGGGACTACCTCCATAGCTGGATTTCTTATGGAATTAAATACGGGTCGTCAGATAGACATATATTCTACTGTTAATCCCCAGGTAAAGTATGGGGGAGATATAATAACACGTATAGACTATACCATAGGGCATGGGGATGGCTTATCTAGTCTCTCTGATATGATAAGGCGGGAGATAAATGATATGATAGAGTATTTTTGTGCCAAATGGTCCATACATAAGAAGCAGATATACCATATTACCCTTTCGGGGAATACTGTAATGCTACACCTTTTCGCTAATCTGCCGGTAGATCATATAGCTGTGCCCCCTTTTACACCTGTGGTGGCAAGGACACTACATATACCGGCAAGGGACCTAGATATCAATATATGTCCTGATGGTAGGGTTACCTTGCTGCCTATGATAGCTGGATATATAGGTGCAGATACCATATCTGCTGTTTTGGCATCTGGTATGTACAAAAGTGAAAAGATGAGTTTACTTGTGGATGTGGGGACTAATGGTGAGATAGTACTTGGAAATAAGGATGGCTTTATATCCTGTTCTGCATCGGCTGGACCTGCGTTTGAGGGAGCACGGATACGCTGTGGCATGGCTGCAACGGGTGGTGCCATCAATAAAATCAAATTGTCAGATGGGGATATAGTATATGCCACCATAATGGACAGGCCGTCTCAGGGTATATGTGGTTCTGGGCTGGTTGATGGAGTAGCTATTATGCTCAAATTGGGTATATTGGATGCCCAGGGAAAAATGATGAGGCGGGGTGAGGAGGGGACATTGCACCTTTCTACTGCTATACAAGATAGGCTCTGTGAGATAGACGGGCAGGCGGCATTTATAATATCCCGTGAGGGCGAAGTTTGCGGGAGTAAGGATGTGTATATATGTCAGAAAGATGTAAGGGAGCTTCAGCTTGCAAAGGCAGGTATAGCAGCTGGTATACGGATACTTATGAATGAATACAAACTGGATTATGAAGATGTGGGAAGGGTATATCTATCAGGTGGATTCGGTAATTATATGGATCAAAAGAATAGCATACTTATAGGTCTTATTCCAGAGGAGCTTAAATATAAGATAAAGACAATAGGAAATGCATCTGGTAGAGGGGCAAAGATGGCCCTTTTGTCTAAATACAAGATGGCAGAAATAGAAAATATAAGGGGTTTGATAAAGTATGTCGAGGTGTCGGCAAGGTCAGATTTTCAGGATATATTTGCAGATATGTTGTCATTTCCGTGATATAAAAAAGGCCTGTATCAAATTGATACAGGCCTTCAGTAATTTTACAAACCCAATATATGATATCCAGCATCTACATGGATGTTTTCACCGGTTATGGCTTGGGATAGGTCACTTAAGAGGAATGCTGCTGTATTTCCCACTTCTTCTTGAGTTACAGTTCGGCCTAGGGGCACCTTTCCCTCATATTGTTTAAGCATATTGGTAAAATTACTTACCCCCCTAGCCGATATGGTCTTTATGGGACCTGCGGATATGGAGTTTACCCTTATATTGTTTTTGCCTAGTTCTGCTGCTAAGTATCGTACGGCTGATTCTAGTGCCGCTTTAGCAACGCCCATTACATTGTAGTTTGGTACTGCCCTCTCGCCGCCAATATAGGTAAGGGTTATGATCCCTCCACCTTCTGTCATTAGATTCTTTGCATAGCGTGATACTGCCACCAAAGAATAGGAACTTATATTTTGGGCTAGCAGATAACCATCCCTTGAGGTTTCAGAAAAGTTACCTTCAAGCTCTTCCTTTTTGGCAAATGCAAGGCTGTGCACCACGCCATGGAGCGTTCCTATATCGTTTTTTATATCATCAAAAAGCCTTAGGATATCCATATCATCTGTAACGTTACATTTATAAAGCTTCGCATCTGGCATTTCACTTGATAAAAGTTGTTTTACTGAACGCTCTGTCCGTTCGCCTTCATATGTAAATATGAGATTTGCCCCTTCCCTTGAGCAGGCTTTTGCTATGCCCCATGCAATGCTCCATTTATTTGATACACCCATTATCAATATATTCTTATTTTCAAGCAGTGACATTTGTATACCTCCTTGACTGTTTTAAAATTGTACACCTGTGGTATATAAGTTATAGACAGGTACAAGAATAATACTAAGAATCGGAACAACAATTAAAAGCTAATTGCTGCTATCATCACTATAACTCTCACAATTATACTACATACGGGATACATATTGCAATGCCTCATACATTGTGCTAAAATACACGAAAGTGGCATGGATATCTACCTAGCAATATGTGTCAAAATTGTATTGGACATATGATTCTATTATGCTATAATATAATAGTTAATAGAATCGTATAGGCGGATAAATAAAAATTGAATAAATTTGTTTCTAAGGAGGACTTTTAGGTGAAAGCTACAGCTGAAAAAACTGAAAAAAATACAGTTAAACTTGAGATTGAGGTAGATGCACAGCAATTTGAAGAGGCTATGCAAAAATCTTATATCAAAAATCGAAAAAATATTGCAATTCCGGGATTTCGTAAGGGCAGGGTGCCTAGAAAGATAATCGAGACATATTACTCAGAAGCCGTATTCTACGAGGACGCTGTAAATGATGTTTGCCCTAAGGCATATCTAGATGCAGTAAAGGAACAGGGCATAGAACCAGTTGACCAGCCTGAGTTTGATATAGTACAGATCGGACAAGGCCAAAATCTTATTTTTACTGCAGAGGTTACTGTAAAACCTGAGGTGGAATTAGGGGAATACAAAGGAATAGAAGTTCAAAAGGTAGAGTATAATGTTACAGAGCAGGATGTGGAGCAGAGACTAAAACAGCTCCAAGAGCAAAATGCTAGATGGATATCTGCCGATGATCGGGAAGTAAGGAATGATGATAGGGTTACACTTGACTATCAGGGCTCTGTAGACGGAGAGTTATTTGAAGGCGGGAGTGCTGAAAATCAATCTCTAGAGATAGGATCTGGACAATTTATTCCTGGTTTCGAGGAGCAATTGGTGGGTATGAAAGTAGGGGAAGAGAATGATATAAAAGTTACATTCCCAGAAGAGTATCATGCTGCTGAGCTATCGGGTAAGGAAGCGGTATTCCATGTAAAGATAAATGAGATAAAGGAAAAGGAACTTCCTGAGCTAGATGATGAATTTGCAAAGGATATAAGTGAATTTGATACTTTAGAGGATTACAAGGCCGACCTCGTAAAAAACATGGAAAAATCAGCAAAGGATAGTGCAAAGGCCGAAATGGAAAATAGTCTTATAAAAGAGATCGTAGATAGGTGCACTGTGGATATTCCAGATGTAATGGTTGAGCATCAGGTAGACCATGCGATTTATGACTTTGAGTATACTTTGATGTATCGTGGGCTTACACTGGAACAATATCTCCAGTTTACCAATACATCTATGGACGATTTTAGGGCACAATACAGGGATGAGGCATATAATACAGTGAAGACCCAACTTGTGCTTGAAAAGATAGGCAAGGAAGAGAAGATAGAGGTAACTGACCAGGATGTAGATGCGGACATAAAACGATTAGCAGAAGAAAACAACATAGAAGAGGAAAAGGTAAGGGAATATTGGAAGGGTCAGGAGGCATACCTCAAGGAAAATCTGCTATTCCAGAAAACCGTTGATTTTTTGATGGAGAATGCTGTTATAGTGGATAAAAAGGAAGAAAATAAGGAGGCGTAGACATATGAGTTTGGTGCCTATTGTTGTTGAACAGACAAATCGAGGTGAGCGCTCATATGACATATATTCGAGACTTTTAAAAGAGCGTATTATATTCCTTGGTGGGGAGATATATGATGATATGGCCAATCTGTTAGTGGCCCAGCTATTATATCTTGAAGCAGAAGATCCAGATAAGGATATTCAGATATACTTGAATAGTCCAGGGGGATCTGTTACAGCTGGCTTTGCCATCTATGATACGATGAAGTATATAAAATGTGATGTATCTACAATATGCATTGGTATGGCAGCATCCATGGGTGCATTTTTACTATCTGCCGGTACCAAGGGCAAAAGGATAGCTCTACCTAATAGTGAGATAATGATACATCAGCCACTTGGTGGAGCAAGGGGCCAGGCTTCGGATATTGCTATTCATGCAGAGCAGATATTGAAGCTTAAAAAACGTATAAACCAGATATTGTCTGAAAATACAGGGCAGCCGCTGGAAAGGATAGAAAGGGATACGGATAGGGATTTCTTCATGTCTGCAGAAGAGGCAAAGGAATATGGTATAGTAGACGAAGTAATGACGTTCCGTAAATAAAGCATGGTTTAAGAGGTGAAGACATGGCACGATATGATGATAAAAAACAATTAAAATGCTCTTTTTGCGGCAAAACCCAGGATCAGGTACGCCGCTTGGTGGCAGGCCCGGGTGTGTATATATGTGATGAATGTATAGAACTGTGCCAAGAGATAATAGATGAGGAATTCGAGGATGTGTCGGATATTGATCTAAAGGAGATCCCAAAACCGCAGGAGATAAAGGATATACTTGATCAATATGTTGTAGGACAAGAAGGGGCAAAAAAGACCCTTTCTGTTGCAGTATACAATCATTACAAACGTATAAACAGTGATGTAAAGACCAGTGATGTTGAGCTGCAAAAAAGCAATATACTTATGCTAGGTCCCACCGGTTCAGGAAAAACTTTGCTAGCGCAGACGCTGGCAAAGATACTCAATGTACCGTTTGCCATTGCTGACGCTACTTCTCTCACTGAAGCTGGATATGTGGGGGAAGATGTTGAAAATATACTATTAAAGCTTATTCAGTCTGCTGATTATGATATAGAGCGTGCCGAAAAGGGCATTGTATATATTGATGAGATAGACAAGATTGCCAGAAAATCTGAAAATCCATCTATTACTCGTGATGTATCTGGTGAAGGGGTGCAGCAGGCACTACTAAAAATACTTGAAGGAACTATGGCTAGTGTGCCTCCCCAAGGCGGGCGCAAACATCCCCATCAGGAGTTTATTCAGATAGACACTACCAATATATTGTTTATATGCGGTGGTGCATTCGATGGAGTGGAAAATATCATCCAAAATCGCACAGGCAAAAAGTCCATGGGTTTTGGTGCTGATATAAAACACAATACAGAAAACGACATTGGGGAGATATTAAGCAAGATCTTACCGGAAGACCTATTAAAGTTTGGTCTTATACCGGAATTTGTAGGTAGATTGCCTATTATAGCAACATTGAACCAGTTAAATGAAGAGGCTCTTGTCAGGATACTTACCGAACCTAAAAATGCGCTGGTTAAGCAGTATCAAAAGTTATTTGAGATGGATGATGTGGTATTGGAGTTTGAAAAAGAGGCACTTCTTACCATTGCCCATATGGCCATTGAACGAAAGACCGGTGCTAGAGGGCTTAGAGCCATACTTGAAGATACTATGCTCAATGTGATGTATGAAATTCCATCACGGGATGATGTAGAGAAATGTATAGTAACGAAGGATACGGTACTTAATAAGAGCGATCCCATGCTTATATTGGTCGATGGACAGAAGGTCAAAAAAACTGCTAAAAAATCAAAGACCAAAAGGGAATCGGTATCGTAAAAAGAGCTGCAAAAATGCAGCTCTTTTTTGCTGGATAAAAAAAGCTGGCCTAAAACATACTAATATTATGAGTATAGAGAGGAGGCCAAGCTTTTGTTTAACAATATAGTGGCTTTAATACAGTTCTTTTTTGCGATTGTAATAGGTTTGTATTTTTTCAACATGCTAAGGGGGCAACAGGATACTAAGTCAGCAGTGGACAAGGAATCAAAAAAAGAGATGGAGAAACTCAGGCGTTTAAGGGAGATATCCCTTACCCAACCCCTGTCTGAGAAGACGCGGCCTAAGCAGTTGGAGGACATAATTGGACAGGAGGAAGGAATAAAGGCATTAAAGGCTGCGCTATGCGGACCAAACCCTCAGCATGTTCTAATATATGGTCCTCCGGGGGTGGGAAAAACCTGTGCTGCCAGGCTGGTTATGGAGGAGGCAAAAAAAAATCCTTGGTCGCCATTTAGGCAGAATGCAAAATTTATAGAGATGGATGCCACCTCCATAAGATTTGACGAGCGGAGTATAGCCGATCCATTGATAGGTTCGGTACATGACCCCATATATCAAGGGGCAGGGCCAATGGGGGTTGCTGGCATACCCCAGCCAAAGCCAGGTGCGGTTACAAAGGCACATGGAGGCTTGCTATTTTTAGATGAAATAGGGGAGCTCCATCCTATTCAGATGAATAAACTTTTAAAGGTGCTAGAGGATAGAAAGGTAATGCTGGAGAGTGCATATTACAATTCAGAGGATAAAAATATACCTAGGCACATACATGATATATTTAAAAATGGACTGCCTGCTGATTTTAGGCTGGTAGGCGCCACTACAAGGGGTGCAGAAGAGATACCTCCCGCCATACGTTCTAGATGTTTGGAGATCTTTTTTCGTGCCCTTACACCTGATGAGATAATGCTAATAGCTAAGAACGGTGCAGAAAGTGCTGGATTTACCATAGATGAAATGGCCACTGATACTATAGGCAGGTATGCTACTAATGGTCGTGAGGCAGTAAATATGATACAATTGGCCGGAGGTGTAGCCCTTATGGAAGGCAGGCACCATATAACACTTGATGATATTGAGTGGGTAGTTGAAAGTGGCCACTACAGTCCTAGACCTGAGAAGAAGATGCCATCAAGGCCTAGGATAGGATGTGTCAATGGATTGGCAGTTTATGGACCGAGCCTTGGTACAGTTATGGACATAGAATGTACTGCTATACCTACGATTGAAGGAAAAGGTATTATAACGGTAACAGGTATAGTAGATGAAGAGGAGATGGGCAGTGATTCGAAAAAGCTTAAGCGCAAGAGCACTGCCAGGGCATCTGTTGATAATGTATTGACTGCTTTGCAAAAATGCTTTAATATAAACCCCAAGGACTATGATATCCATGTAAACTTTCCAGGCGGCATACCCATAGATGGTCCTTCTGCAGGAATAAGTATGGCTACTGCCATCTATTCTGCAATTACAGGTAAACATGTGAATAATAAGGTAGCCATGACTGGAGAAGTGTCCATATTTGGCGATGTACGACCTGTGGGCGGTGTTTCTGCAAAGATAGCAGCTGCCAGAGATGCTGGTGCAAGGCGAGTTATAATTCCAAGGGACAACTGGCAGGAAAATTTTAAGGCCTATGATATGGAGATTATACCAGTGGATAGGTTGGAAGATGTATTGAAATATGTCCTATGCAATGATGATAGGGATAAGACTGTAAAGGCGGGAATCCAAGACAGTAATTTACTTAGTGCATCTGGTAGATAATATATAATTTTTTATGTGTAATTAAGGAGATGATTGAATGGGAGATAATACTGATATAAAGATTTTGCCAGTATTAACACTTAGAGGTTTGGCAGTATTCCCATATATGGTATTGCATTTTGATGTAGTTAGGGAAAAGTCAATAGCAGCCATAGAGCAGGCTATGGTAGGCAATCAGGAGATATTTTTGGTAGCCCAAAATGATCCAAAGGCTGATGAACCTCATATAGAGGATATACATGAGGTAGGTACAATAGCAAAGATAAAACAGATACTAAAGTTGCCGGGAAATAATATAAGAGTGCTTGTTGAGGGATTAAGCAGGGGCAGGATGTTGGAATATATCAAGGAAGATCCCTATTTTGAGGGTAAAGTAGAGGCATGTAGGGATCCTGAAATGGAAAAGGTGAATTTGGAGCAAGAGGGTCTTATGCGTAGTCTACTTGATCTCTTTGACGATTATGTCAAGATTAGCAGCAGGTTGGCACCCGAGACTTTGGTATCGGTTAGTACTGTAAATGATCCTGGTCAACTATCCGATATAATCGCTGCAAATGTACTGGTTAAAATGGAAGATAAGCAGGATATATTAGACGCCATAGATATAACGGACAGACTTGAGAGGCTTTATGATATATTATCACGTGAGATAGAGATATCTAGGATAGAGCGTAGGATTGCGGGACGTGTCAAGAAGCAGATAGATAAGGTACAGCGGGAATACTATCTTAGGGAGCAGTTAAAGGCCATACAGAAGGAACTAGGTGAATATGACAGCACTGTAGGCGAGGTGGAGGAATATAAAAGCAACTTAGAATCGGCTAACCTTCCTAAAGAGGTCAAGGAAAAGGCATTTAAAGAGCTTGAAAAGCTATCTAGAATGCCATCTGCGTCAGCGGAAGGAACGGTAGTTAGAAACTATTTGGATTGGATAATAGATCTACCATGGAATGATGAGACGGTGGATAATACCGATATGAAGATAGCCGCTAAAGTACTTGATGAGGATCATTATGGGCTCTATAAGGTAAAGGAACGAATATTAGAATACCTTGCAGTAAAGAATCTTACAAAAACCATGAAAGGTCCAATACTCTGCTTTGTAGGTCCTCCAGGAGTTGGTAAGACATCCATAGCAAAATCCATAGCCAGGGCATTAAACAGAAAGTTCGTACGTATGTCCCTTGGCGGTGTACGTGATGAGGCTGAAATAAGGGGACATAGGCGTACCTATGTAGGTGCCATCCCGGGACGTATAATATCCTCTATAAAGACGGCTGGATCTAAAAATCCACTTTTTCTATTGGATGAGATAGATAAGATAGGCAGTGATTTTCGTGGGGATCCAGCTTCTGCCCTACTTGAGGTATTGGATGCGGAACAGAATTATGCCTTTAGGGATCATTATTTAGAGCTTCCATTTGATTTATCTAAGGTTATGTTTTTAACTACTGCAAATACACTAGATACGATACCAAGGCCCCTCTTAGATAGGATGGAAATCATCAGGATTCCGGGGTATACTGAGGATGAGAAGCTCAATATAGCAAAACAATATCTCATTCCCAAGCAGCTTAAGGAACACGGATTACCCGAGGATGGAATAATGATGTCCGATAATACCATAAGGGATATTATAAACTACTATACAAGGGAGGCAGGAGTTAGAGAGCTTGAGAGGCAGATAGCAGCCGTATGTCGCAAGGCGGCAAGGCGAGTGGCTGAGATGGGCACAAAGCGGGTGAGAATAACATCCTCCAACCTTAGAAAATACCTAGGTATACCCATATACAGCTATGATAGGGCCGATGAAGAGGATGAGGTTGGAGTGGCAACGGGTATGGCCTGGACCCCTGTTGGAGGGGATACTCTGTTTATAGAGGCTACTCCAGTACCAGGTACTGGTAAGCTAGTATTAACAGGTCATTTAGGTGACGTTATGAAAGAGTCTGCCCAGGCTGCTTTTACCTATATACGCTCAAAGGCCAAAGAATTTGGCCTCGAACCGAATTTTCATGAAACCATCGATATGCATGTACATGTACCTGAAGGGGCAATACCAAAGGATGGACCATCGGCAGGTATAACCCTTACTACGGCTATGCTGTCGGCTTTGACAGAGATACCCATAAGACGTGATGTAGCCATGACCGGAGAGATAACCCTAAGGGGTAGAGTGCTGCCAATAGGAGGGCTTAAGGAGAAGACCCTGGCTGCCCACAGGGCGGGTATAAGTACCGTCATTATTCCCCATGAAAATATAAAGGATCTGGAAGATATACCGGATAATATAAAGAACAAACTGGATATAGTAGCTGTGAAGAACATGGATGAAGTGCTTAAGCTTGCATTAGTAGAGATGCCGGAGAAATCTAAGAATGAATAGATTGAAGAAAAAGGAGAATGAGGGAAATGGGGCAAATGCAAATAAAGAAGGCGCAATACCTAAAAGGAGCTGTTAAAAAAGAGGATTGCCCAAGGGATGGGCTACCTCAAATAGCCCTTGCAGGTAAATCAAATGTGGGCAAGTCCTCCCTTATAAACTGTGTAGCAAACAATTATAAGCTGGCTAGGGTGAGTGGCCAGCCAGGCAAGACCCGTATTTTAAACTTTTATATGATGAATGATAAATTTTATCTAGTAGATCTACCTGGCTATGGCTTTGCAAGGGTATCCATGGAAGAGCAGGAGGCATGGGGTGATATGATGAATTCATATCTTACATCAAATGAGACCATCGCCCTTATAGTACATATAGTGGATATACGCCATGCACCTACCCAACTGGATATACAAATGGCTGAATGGATACGGCATTTTAATATGCCGGTGGCTGTTGTTGCTACCAAAGCGGACAAGATATCAAAGGGCAGATGGAGGGGACAGATAAAAGATGTACAATCTGCCCTAGGGTATGATGAAAAGGTACCTATAATACCTTTTTCTGCTGTTACCCGCCAGGGCAGGGATGAGCTTTTGTCTGTAATGAACGAGTTTATTTTGGCTCATCGTCAGAATTAGGTGACTCATTGACCTCTGCTTTTGGGAGATCTTGTAGCTGCTTTATCTCAAAATCATGTCTCTTTACATTGCTTTGAAGGCTATACAGGCTCCGTTCATTTTGAATGAGTTTATCCTGTATGGCATATAGGGCCTGATATATCTCCTCTATCTGGCGGGAGAGGCGAGAGGATTCTTTTTTTAGGTCTTCAAGCCATTTTGTTCCTTCCTGAGCCATATTGCTGGTTTGGGGAGGGGCATTTAATTTTTGGGGCATAAGACCCAATGGGAAAATATTAAGCTTGGGAGATATGGTACCCCATATCTCCAGATGGGGAGGAAGGGCATCATAGAGCAATGATACATATTCAAAATGTTCAATGTTTTTAGGATGTTCCACCATTATACTTTGGGATTTGGACCAGTTGAGGCCATTATTATCTGACCACTTAAATAATATGGACTCCCCATTTTGCCAAAAACAATATAGTGTCTTATTATAAAAAAATGCAGGGCGGGAGGCTTTTTCCTTATCCTTATTGAGCACACCTTCCGGCCATTTTATAGGATCGTCATTATTATTCGATGTCAGATATTTTATAATATTTGCATCCTCGCCTTTTTCGATCCATGCTATGTGTATATTATTATCTGAATCCACGTATATGGTTGTATCCCTATAGCTATTCATACTACTATGTACTGAGCTGGGTGTTGTCCATATATTTGTCTTTGAGTCAAATTTACAATAAAAAAGGCTAGTCTCCCGCCTCCTTTGAAACCTATACAGTATGTGGAGATTATCATTTAGGTCTACAAAACGACACATGGGCATAACCAGATTATCTGAAGTAAAGGTCCATATTCTGCCCCTTGCCCATTCCTGTCCATCCCCATAATAGTGGGTCATTACTTCTGTATTTTTATATAGTGAACTTTGAATATAATACAGCATGTGGATATATGTCCTGGATGATATTATTGTCACATAGGATATATTCTGAAATCGAGATTTTATGCGTTCTATTACATTATATCGCCATTCTTCTCCATTCCATTGGTAATATATGAGATATCTGGTATGGGTATATGCGAGTATATGTATCCTTCCATGTATATCCATAGTGGCACAAAATTTCTTTACTAATTGTCCATCTATACTGGTTGGTGTCATTGTCCTTTTCCCATCTTTTATATAGGTATAGTTTATGCGATGGGTATCTGACAGATATATATGCCAATATCCGCCTATACTATCTTGGAGTATAAATGCATTATCCATATATTTCACCTGCCTTTTATAAAAATTGTTGAAAATATTCACAACCTTCCCCGATAGTACATATTATGCATTAGAAGGACGATATAGTTCTCTAAGTTGCATAAAAAGGAGGGTTTGAGAATATGTCTTTTTATTCATACAAAAATCAGGGCAACGAAAGGTGTCCTGCAAGTATAGGTGCTGAAGGTTTAAACAGGATAATAGAGAGGGTATGTATTCAGGTCAATAAGGTTTATGATGCATGCCTTCAGCAGGAAACGCTAAACGATGTCCGCATAGTTTTAAAAAATGTCTGCCAGCCGCAGACCAGTTTTGTACCTCCTTTGACTTTTATAAGCTGTAGGAGTACTACTGTAGAGGGCAAACTGAGAGGTACCAGAATTGATAGACTCCCAGAGAGACCTAATTTTGCTAGGGTAAGAACCAAAGTGGAGATACCCATTGAAGTTATATTTGAAGACTCCCAGGGTAGAAGGGGTTCTGGTTTTGCTGTTATAATCATTCCAAAGGATGTTGTTTTGTTTGTACCAGATGAGTCTGTTATTCCATTCCATCTTGAGAGTGTAGTAAATGCAGTATGTGTATCTGGCAATTTTGTACCAGGGGATATGTTTAGATTTGATGTAGATGTGTGTATCACCATAATACTAAAGATAGTAGCAAAGGTAGAACTCCTGGTTCCCGCATTTGGATTCTGCGAAATTCCACCTTGCGAGGAGTTTGCAGAGAATATCTGCGACGAATTCTTCAGATTGCCTCTGTTCCCACCGCAGCTTGAAGACAGTCGATTGGGAGGAGAAGAGGATTGTCCATGCCCGCCCCACAGGCCACCTAGACTAAGGACGCAGGCAGAAGTTGAAGAAGTAGAAGACAAAGAAGAGTAAATAAGTGGCACAAGGGCTAAGGTTATCCTTGGTCCTTGTTAGTGTATAATTTTCATGGGCATCGGGCATTAAATTCCAAAAAGAGGAAGACCCCACTAAGGGGTCTTCCATATGCATAGTCAATCCTATATAATGTAATCAACACCGAAAAACATTAAGGAGTG